>CAYTJC010000230.1:0-3704 GCA_964437875.1 uncultured Dysgonomonadaceae bacterium | reverse complement strand
GTTCAGGATTTGTAAACATTGTTGTAAACCCCAATGTGGGAAAGTCCACACTTATGAATTTGCTGGTAGGAGAGAAGATATCCATTATCACCTCCAAAGCTCAAACTACACGTCATCGCATAATGGGCATCGTGAATACACCTGAGTATCAAATAGTATATTCTGACACTCCTGGTGTGTTGCGTCCTAATTACAAATTGCAGGAGCAGATGCTCAATTTCTCCTTGTCGGCACTTCAAGATGCCGATGTGTTGCTTTATATGACAGATGTGGTAGAGAAGTTTGATAAGAATGACGATTTCATTGCCAAGGTTCAAAAATTAGACCAACCAATTTTTCTTTTGATAAACAAGATTGATCTAACCACACAAGAAAAGTTAGAAGAGTTGGTGATGCAGTGGAACTTGATATTACCAAAGGCAGAGATTTATCCTATTTCGGCGCTCAACAACTTCAGTGTAGATTTAATAAAAAGACGAATTGTAGAGTTACTACCAGTTTCACCACCTTATTTTGCAAAAGATGCATTGACAGATAAGCCTGCTCGCTTTTTTGTAACCGAAATAATTCGCGAAAAGGCTCTTCTTTACTACCAAAAAGAGATTCCATACTCAATAGAAGTAGTGGTAGAGGAGTTTAAAGACGAGGCAAAGCTCATACGCATACGTGCACTCATCATGGTTGAGCGTGACTCACAAAAAGGCATTATCATTGGGCATCAAGGCAAAGCTTTGAAGAAACTGGGTACAATGGCTAGAAAAGATATCGAAAAGTTTTTCGATAAAAAAGTTTTCATTGAGCTATATGTCAAAGTGGAGAAAGATTGGCGAGACCGAGATAATATATTAAGATCATACGGATATCGTATCGAGTAAGCAGTGTTTATTCATTATTTATAGTCTCTTCAAATTGGCTTTTAACAGCCAATACTTGCATGGCAATCAATAGTGAAATTCTACTTCCTATCGCTTCAGTATTCTCTCTCTAACATAAATAAACAAAATAAGAAAGTGTAAAGGCAATTGCCTTGAGCTTAAAGCAAATATAAATTATGAATAATTTAGTAGCAATAGTTGGACGCCCCAATGTGGGAAAATCTACACTATTTAATAGACTTACACAGAGCCGACAGGCCATTGTAACCGACATTTCAGGAACTACACGCGATAGATTATACGGTAAAGTAAACTGGAATGGATTAGACTTTTCTTTGATAGATACTGGAGGTTGGATTGTGAACTCCGACGATATTCTAGAAGACCAAATAAATAAGCAAGTAGCAATAGCCATTGAAGAGGCCGATATTATTCTACTGGTAGTAGATGTTATGAGCGGACTCACCGATTTAGACACAGTGGCAGCACAAATGCTAAGACGAGCTGGCAAGCCCGTTATAGTTGTGGCCAACAAAGCAGACAATCATAAAATTGGCTATCAAGCAGCAGAATTTTACTCTCTAGGATTGGGCGATCCTTATGGTATATCGTCTATTAATGGAGCAGGTACAGGCGATTTGCTCGATCAAGTAGTTTCTAAACTCAATCGCGAAAAAGAAGTAGAGGAGTTAGATACCACTACACCAAAGTTTGCTGTAGTAGGGCGTCCCAATGCAGGAAAGTCTTCTTTAGTAAACTCACTTTTAGACGAAGATAGAAATATTGTAACTAATATTCCTGGCACCACGCGTGACTCTATACATACTCACTACACTAAGTTTGGTATGAATTTTTATCTCATAGACACTGCCGGAATTCGTAAGAAAGGAAAGGTTGACGAAGACTTAGAGTATTACTCCGTTATTCGCTCCATTCGTGTAATTGAAGAAGCTGATGTTTGTATCCTCATGATTGATGCCACGCGTGGTATAGAAAGTCAAGACCTCAATATCTTTTCTTTAATTCAGAAGAACAGCAAGGGATTGGTGGTTTTTGTTAACAAATGGGATACGGTAGAGGAGAAGACCAATGAGTCTATGAAGTTTTTCGAAAATGCCATTCGTCAGCGCTTAGCTCCATTTACTGATTTCCCTATTCTTTTCGGATCGGCTACAACCAAACAGCGTATTCTTAAACTCATGGATGTTGCCAAAGAGGTATATGTAAACAAAAAGACGAGAATACCTACTAGTAAGCTCAACGAAGAGATGTTGCCACTTATTGCAGCTACTCCACCCCCTTCCAACAAGGGCAAGTACATTAAGGTTAAATATATCACCCAATTGCGCGATACTCAAATACCTTCATTTGTCTATTTCTGCAACTTGCCACAATATATAAAAGAACCCTACAAACGCTTTATCGAAAACAGAATGCGTGAGAAATGGAATTTTACAGGCACTCCTATCAATGTATTCTTTAGGGAGAAATAAAGATACGATAGCATCTGTTACAGATATTAAAAAATCTTATAAGAAATCGACCTTAACTTTATTGTTTAGGTCGATTTTTTCTTGGGCCTCCTTTGTATGCACCTCTGGGCTGGGTGCTGCGGCCTCTTTTTTGTCCACCGCCACCACCAGATCTTCCTCTTCCGAAAGATTTTTTTAAACCTTTGTTTTTCTCTGGGTCATATTCGGGAGCTTCGCCCAAATCTGCTGGAACAGGTATTTTAAAGATAGTTTTATCGAGAAACTTCTCAATCTGTTTAAACTTATATTGTTCTGCTGGGGAAATCAAAGTTATGGCCATGCCGTGTTCACCTGCTCGCGCAGTACGTCCAATTCTATGCACGTAGTCTTCGGCATCGTGTGGCACGTCGTAGTTAATAATCAATGATATATCATCAATATCTATACCACGCGACACAATGTCTGTTGCTACCAATAGGCCCACTCTGTCGTTCTTAAACTCGTGCATCACTTTGCCACGCTGCTCTTGGCTCAAATCAGAGTGCATTTCATCAACAGAAACCCCCATTCGTCTAAGAACTTGCGTTACCTCTTTCACTTTTATCTTTGAACCTGCAAATAGAATAACTTTATTAGGTTTCTTTTTTGCAAAAAGCTGACTGATGATAGGTGTTTTCTGATCTTCGTGACATATATAAGCCGATTGCATAATGGTATCGGGCGGACGAGACACAGAAATCTTAATCTCTTCGGGATTGTTGAGTATTGTTTTGGCTAAGGTTTGAATTTTTGGAGGCATGGTTGCCGAGAATAGAAGTGTTTGTCTGTTCTTGGGCAATAGATTCACAATTTTCATTATATCATCATAGAAACCCATGTCCAACATTCTGTCGGCTTCATCAAGGATCAAATATTTCACTCCCGAGAAGTCAATGTCATACAGGTTGATGTGCGATAGCAGTCTTCCTGGAGTTGCGATTACCACATCGGCACCTTTCAGAAGTCCTTGTTTTTGTGTTGACCAAGCCTCACCGTCGCTTCCGCCATACACGGCAACTGACGAGAAGGGTGAGAAATAAGAGAATCCCTCCATTTGTTGGTCAATCTGCTGTGCCAGCTCACGAGTAGGTGCCATAATAATTGCATTTACCTTGTTGGGTTCGTGCGATTCTGATTGTAGGTTGTGTATAAGAGGTAAAAGAAATGCTGCAGTTTTGCCTGTACCAGTTTGTGCACAAGCTATGATATCTTTCTTTTCCAAGATAAGTGGAATGGTTTGCTCTTGTACTGGGGTTGCTTCTTTAAAGTTCATGGCATTCAAACCATCCAATACTTCATCGCATAATGGGAGTTCTGT
>CAYTJC010000229.1:0-3721 GCA_964437875.1 uncultured Dysgonomonadaceae bacterium | reverse complement strand
GGGATGTATCTGCATGTATGTGGATATATGGTCTTGAAGATAAGGGCGTGAATGGTGAGATAATGATAAGCCCTAAAGAGATGGCCGATATATTTGTGAGAGAAAAAGGTGAGTTTGTGTCTCTTTGCAAAGGAGAAGATGACAGATACACAAAGTGGTATAGCCAAATGGTGGCACAACTGGAGGAGGATGAATTGCCTTATGCTTTTGCTGACTATTTCTCTCCGTCTGGCTTTTGGAAAACTTCGAAAGGGAAAGAAATAGAGACATTGCCAGGAGAAATTAAGTACTATGTAAACTATTGATGTTGGTGTGTAATATTATATTTGTACCCACTTAATCTACTGCAAAGGGATATTTGAAACTGTATGCAGCTATCAGCAAACAACTAGCTTACTCACTGCTCACACTTGCCTCATTGCACCCTTTGCAGTTACTCATATCCAAGCTTCGATTTCCGTGTTACTCCGCCCAATCCGTTTCATCAGTGTGCTAATATTTCTACATACAATAGCATAATAGTCTGACAGATTCCTCGCTACGCACGGAATGACAAAGGAATTTAGCACTGTTCACTTCCATCTCCTTTGCAACTATTTCATTTTTCCGTATCTTCGCACATTCATAGTTCATTACAACTAAAATTACTCCACAACACACTTATATGATAAAAGTGCAAGGTATAAACAAAAGTTTTGGTACACTTCAGGTGCTGAAGAACATCGATTTGACCATCAGTAAAGGCGAAATAATATCGATAGTTGGCCCCAGTGGTGCTGGCAAAACAACTTTGTTGCAAATAATGGGTACATTGGACAAGCCCGATTCGGGCAAAGTAATATTTGAAGGCAACGATGTAACAAAATATAGCGACCGTAAACTGTCGGATTTTCGAAACAAGAATATTGGTTTTGTGTTTCAGTTTCATCAATTGCTCCCCGAGTTTACAGCGCTCGAAAACACAATGATACCAGCATTGATTGGCAAAAAAGATAAGACCCAGGCTACTAACGATGCCAATAATATATTAGAACTAATGGGCCTTGCCGACAGAAAGTTTCACAAGCCAGCCGAACTGTCGGGTGGCGAGAAGCAAAGGGTGGCAGTGGCGCGTGCTCTTATCAACAATCCGATGATTGTGTTTGCCGACGAACCTTCGGGTAGTTTAGATACTGAGAATAAAGACGAACTACATGCTCTGTTCTTTAAACTGCGTGAAGAGTTGAATCAAACATTCGTAATTGTAACGCATGATACACAGTTGGCCGAACTGACAGATAGAACCATCAGCATGAAAGATGGCATCATCGAATAATACAACAAACAAACATTTACATATTAACTCATACTCCTATTTTATGAAATCAAACCTATTTTTTATGGCTATTATTTGCGCAGCGCTTTTGACATCGTGCAACAGCGAAAAGCAAGGAGACTCTAGTAGTTTGGGGTCGATAATTGGGAAGCAATCTCCCACTATTGAGAACGGAATTATGACTCCCGAGGTGCTTCACAGTTTTGGACGCATTGGCAATGTGGAGGTTTCTCCCAACAATGAGGAACTTCTCTTTCATGTTACCTATGTTGATATTGAAGAAAACAAAACCAATACTGAAATATTCAAGATGAATGTGGATGGATCTGACAAGAAGCAACTCACCTTTACCAGCAATAATGAGAGCAGTGCTCAATGGATTGAGGGGGGCGATAAAATTGCTTTTCTGAGTGCTCATGAGGGTTCCAATCAGTTGTGGGAAATGAATGCTGATGGAACTGGTTTGGAGCGGATAAGCGATGTAGAGGGTGGTATAGAGGGCTTCACCTACTCGCCCGATGGTAAAAAAGTGATGTATATAAAGAGTGTGAAAAGTGTGGAGACAGCAGCCGATAAATATCCTGATTTGCCCAATGCTACGGGTAGAATTGTGGACGAGTTGATGTACAAACATTGGGATCATTGGGTGGAGAGTGTGCCACACACGTTTTATGCAACTATTGAAAATGGCAAACTAAACAATCATGTTGATCTATTGGAGGGCGAACCGTATGAGGCACCTTTGCTTCCGTTTGGTGGTGCGAGCGATGTGGCGTGGAGTGCCGATAGCAAATACATTGTATATACTTCTAAAAAGTTGACCGGAAGGGAATATGCTGAATCTACCAACTCTGATCTCTATATGTACTCGCTAGATAGCAAAACTACCGAAAACATTACTGAAGGAATGATGGGGTATGATGTGAATCCTCTCTTCTCGGCCGATGGATCGCACATTGCATGGCTCAGTATGGAGCGCGATGGCTATGAGGCAGACAAAAACAGATTGTTTGTGATGAATATGGAGACCAAAGAAAAAACATATCTCACCGAAGATTTTGACAATAATGTAGATGCATTTGTATGGAACACAGACAATAGTTCGCTTTTCTTTCTATCAACAGTAGAGGCTAAAACACAGCTGTACTCTCTAGCAATGGATACGAAAGAGGTGAAAGCTATTACATCGGGAACGCACGACTATATATCGCTTACACTGGGTGGCGATGGGTTGATTGCAAAACGTCAATCGATGTCGATGCCTGCCGAAATATACTCTGTGAATATCAACAATGGTGATGCCAAAGAGATTTCGTTTGAAAACAAAGACATTTTGGATCAACTAACCATGGGGAACGTAGAGGAAAGATGGATAACTACTTCTGATGGAAAAGAGATGCTAACATGGGTGATATATCCGCCAAACTTTGATGCTTCTAAAAAGTATCCCACATTGCTATACTGTCAGGGTGGACCGCAAAGTGCAGTAAGTCAGTTTTGGTCCTATCGTTGGAATTTTCAGATGATGGCTGCCAATGATTATATTATTGTAGCACCCAATCGAAGAGGACTACCCGGTTTTGGACAAGAGTGGAATGAGCAGATTAGCGGGGACTATGGTGGTCAGAATATGCGCGACTACTTATCGGCAATAGATGCAATGGCAAAAGAGCCTTTTGTGGACGAAGACAATTTGGGCTGCACTGGTGCAAGCTATGGTGGTTTCTCGGCCTATTGGTTGGCGGGAAATCATGACAACCGATTTAAAGCATTCCTATCGCACGCTGGTATCTTTAACACAGAAACACAATACCTCGAAACCGAAGAGCTATTCTTCGCTAATTGGGATATGGGTGGACCATTCTGGGATAAATCGAACGCTGTGGCACAGAAAACTTATGCTACATCACCACACAAATTTGTGGACAAATGGAACACGCCTATCATGATTACGCATGGCGAATTGGATTACCGTATTCTTGCATCGCAAGGCATGATGGCATTCAATGCTGCCAAGCTGAAAGGCTTACCAGCTCGCATGCTTGTTTTCCCCGATGAGAACCATTGGATAGCACAACCACAAAATGGAGTGTTGTTTCAGCGCGAATTTTTTCGATGGTTCGATGAGTGGTTGAAGAAGTAGTTTTTGCAAGAAAAAAAGTTTAGCGATATTTTAATCGCATAATTATAATATTAAGGAGTCAAACCGATAGTGGCATGCTTATAGCCATGATATTGAGGTTTGACTCCTTTTTTATACTATTGCTACTATAGATATCAAGTAAAATGGGGGAAAAAGCATATTTATTGAATTATTTCTCTCAAAATGTTTTGGCGTTTGAAAAAAACACCTATCTTTGCACTCGCTATCCAAAACAAAGGATATCAAACCAAAAAAACGGTGTG
>CAYTJC010000228.1:0-3721 GCA_964437875.1 uncultured Dysgonomonadaceae bacterium | reverse complement strand
AAGTATGCATTATGACGGGCAAACCTTATTCATCATTTCGCACTGACACTGTGAAAGACCGACCCTTCGAAATTGTGAGAATTGGATTAACTCGTCCACGAGAACAACTGTATGAGAGGATTAATGCGCGTGTTGATCAAATGATTGATAAGGGACTGGTGGAAGAGGCCAAACAGTTTTATCCACTCAAACATCTCAACTCTCTCAATACTGTAGGGTACAAAGAGCTATTTAAATATTTTGAAGGCGAATGGACATTGGAGTTTGCAATTGATAAAATTAAACAACACTCGCGCAACTATGCACGCAAGCAATTGAGCTGGTTCAATAGGAGTGATGATATTCATTGGATTGATTTGTCGGATGACAAGCAAGATGCCAAAGAGATAATATTGAGTAAAATCAGTTGAAATGGGGAGCTAAATCTCAGCAATGAGTGAACACATTGTTTTCTGATTTGTTAAATACTTGATAGATTAACCATTCAAATATTGATAACAATGCAACCCTCATATCTCCCTATAGATCCCGATTTCTTCGATTTCTTTAAAAAAGAAATGGACAAAGCTTCTTCAAAAGTTGTCTATTTTGGCGAAGGAACAAACCTGGAAGAAGTAAACGGTAAAATAAAATCAATCACACAAAAAAGCGGAAATGAATACTTCATGCAGTTCGAATCTGGTGATGAAGTAAGAGTTGACCGCATTATTGTTTACAACGGTAAACCTGGCCCTGCTTTTGATGAATACGATGCGTATGCACTTGAGTGTTTAACATGCAAAGCTGGTTATGAAGAATGAAAACATAGAAAAGACATTTTTTTTAAGATAAACTCTTTTTTCAGCATATTGTATTTATTATTTATCTTTGCTACTTAAATCTTTAGCATATACTCATTTCATGGCCCTTAGACAACAGCAAAAACTAAAACAAACTCAACGACTATCACCTCTGCAAATGCAAGTGATTAAGCTCATTGAGCTTACTTCTATTGAGCTAGAAGATAAAATAAAACAAGAAATGGAAGAAAATCCTGCTCTTGATGAGGTAATTGATAAAAATGACAATGGTGAGGAGACAGCCAATGGTGATGATGAATATGCAGAACTACTCTCTGAAGAGGAAATAGTAAAGGGCGATTATACTTCGGAAGAAGAAATGCCCGATTTTAGATTGAACTCAGCTTCTGGGAGAAGCTTTGAACAACCTAAAATAGATTTTGCTTTTTCGGGCGATTCTTCACTGCATCAATCTTTGTTGGACCAAATAAAATTACGCAATCTGAGTGATAAAGAGCAAAAGATTGCCGAATACATCATCGGTAACTTAGACGATAATGGTTACTTAGAAAGCACATTACAATCCATTTCAGACGATCTTATTTTTCAGCAGAATATCGACACTTCGGAAGATCAAATAGAAGATGTGTTGGAGGAGATACAAGACTTGGAGCCTACAGGAATAGGAGCTCGCGACCTGCAAGAGTGTCTTTTGTTACAAATAAAAAAGAAGACTCCAACACAAAACATACAAAATGCTACTCTCATACTTGAAAATAATTTTCTAGAATTTACAAGAAAGCATTACAATAAAATAAAACAACAACTCAATCTGTCTCACGAAGAGTTGCGTGAAGCTATTGATTCTATCATATCACTCAATCCTAAGCCTGGCAATATGTGGAGCGACTCCATAGAAATGGCTATGGCAAATATTACCCCCGATTTTATTGTAGAAATTGATGGATCTGAAATTAACATGTGGCTCAACAATCGCAATATTCCTCCACTAATTATAAATAGAGGCTTCTCAGACATGATGAAAGGATATTCAGACAACAAAGAGGGCATGTCGTCTGACAATAAACAGGCCCTTCTCTTTATGAAACAAAAAGTAGATTCGGCACGTTGGTTTATTGATGCCATCAAACAACGACAAAATACATTGCAATCTACCATGGAGGCAATTATTGCACTGCAATACGATTTTTTTATGACTGGCGAAGAGGCTACATTGAAACCAATGATTCTGAAAGATGTGGCAGAGAAAACAGGATTTGATATCTCCACAATTTCGCGTGTGAGTAGCAGTAAATATGTGCAAACAGAAACTGGAGTTTACCCGCTTAAGTTCTTTTTTTCTGAATCTATGCAGACGGATGATGGAGAAGATGTTTCGTCGCGAGAGATAAAAATTATATTGAAGGAGAAAATAGAAAATGAAAATCCATTGAAACCGCTGACTGATGAACAAACTACAAAAATGCTAAATGACAAGGGATATGTGATTGCACGACGTACTGTTGCAAAATATAGAGAACAATTAGGGATTCCAGTAGCACGATTAAGAAAAAAATTATAACTTTGGAGTTCAATTGATTTCAATGAAACAACTTTCACTTTTTATATCCAGTGTTTTCCAGCCACTCTTGATGCCCATCTATAGCGTGGCTTTGTTGTTTGTATATACATATTTTAAGTTTGTATATGCTCAACACTTTGTAAGCTTGCTCACTACTACAGCCTTATTCACTTTTTTGATTCCCGGTGTAATCATCTATTTTTTTATGCTAATGGGTGTTATTTCCGATTTGTCGCTTCCAAAACGAAGTGATAGGTTTGCACCCTATGCAGTGACCATGATCAGCTTCTCGTTTCTAATATACTACTTTTTCAAACTCGGTCTTCCAACATGGTTCTTGATGATGCTTGGCGCATCCATCATTGTAATGATATTGGCTACCATCATCACTCTGTGGTGGAAAATAAGTGCTCACATGTTTGGTATCTCCAGCCTTATAGGTGGAGTAATGGCTGTTTGTTACTTTGTTGAGAAATCTAACCCATCTTATCTTTTTATTATACTATTTATTTTAGCAGGAATGGTGGGTACATCTCGAATTATATTGAAGAGACACACACCTAGTCAAGTATATGCAGGCTTCCTGTTAGGTTTTTTGGTCTCTTTTGTAAGTGTATGGATAGGTTCATGAAGAAAGTTAGTTGCATTGTGAAATAATTTGCTATATTTACAACTCTATTAAGTAATAAACTAAAAATATTAAGATTATGAATTTTCCCGAAAATTTAAAGTATTCAAAAGATCACGAGTGGGTTCTCGTAGATGGAGACAAAGCCACAGTTGGTATTACTGAATTTGCACAAAGCGAATTAGGCGAGATTGTGTATGTTGATGTTACTAGCGAAGGAGATACAGTTGACAAAGATGAAGTGTTTGGTAGCATCGAAGCTGTAAAAACAGTTTCGGACTTGGTGATGCCTGTTACAGGTGAGGTGTTGGAGTTTAATGAGAAATTGGAAGATGAGCCTGAGTTAGTTAACTCTGATCCTTATGGTGACGGATGGATTATTAAAATATCTATCAGCGACGATAATGATTTAAAAGACCTGCTTGATGCTGCTGCTTACAAAGAATTTATTGGGAAATAAAAACCCAACCTACTTTTAAAGATAATGTCTAAAAAGAAATCGCTTGTGCGTTTGTCTTTTTAGACATTTTTTTGGCTTCTACAGTTTCTTCATTTTTTCTTTTATCATATCATTGGCAAGTTAAGAGGAATTGATTATTTTTGGAGGTGAATTATTTTGGAGTCAAAAAAAAGAGCAGATTCAAGAAAATAACAGACCGTTTTTTAATTAAATAGAAACAATATATATTAGACTATGAAACCATTAGTAAGTATCATAATGGGCAGTACATC
>CAYTJC010000227.1:0-3727 GCA_964437875.1 uncultured Dysgonomonadaceae bacterium | reverse complement strand
AGAGCTCCGATAGGTGCGGACTGTTTTCTTTGGGTAAAAAAGAAATAGTCAAACACATAGTTTTACTACTGAGCCTCTTTTATAGGATGAAATGATAGACTATATAGTGTCATTTTAGCTCCTCGGAGCGACCTGTCTGTAGTACGTCAATAACCACACCAACAAGAGCTCTGGTATGAACTGTTCTTTTGGGTAAAGAAGAAATATGTCAAAAACATAGTTTTAATGCTGATCTGACATTATACCTATTGGGTTTCTCTCTAAGACACTTACACGCAAAGGAGATGATTATAAGTTGAAGTGTTTTTTTGTTGTGTTATAAACGATAAAACTTGATCTTGTAGTTATGACTAGAGAAGGTTGTTTCGTGTCATTGATAACTCACAACTCATAATTCTTAACACACACCTCTCATAATTTATTTTGCTATCTTTGCGTTGTCACTAGTAATAGGATATATTTGTGTGTTGCAGTTATTACCGATAGAATTAAAGTGGCTTATATTTTTGTGTAAGGTGATTTATTTAAAATGGAAATTTAAAAATAAAATATGAAAACATACTCAATTGAAGAAAAAGAGAAAATAGAGAGCATCTTAAAATCAGAGAAGATCTGTTTTGTTGGTTTTTCGGATATAAACGGAATTCCTTATGTGTTACCCATGAATTATGGTTTTGAAGATGGTGTAATTTTTTTGCATTCTGCACCTGAGGGTAAAGCATTGCGGATTCTGGATAAAAATCCGAACGTGTGTATCACATTTTGTACGCAACCAAAACTTATTTGGCAGCATCCAGATGTAGCTTGTAGTTACAGAATGCAATCGGAAAGTGTGGTGTGTAACGGTAAGGTGGTGTTTGAAGAGGACTTTGAAGTGAAAGAGAGAGTGCTCAATATTATTATGCGACAATATACTGACAAAGAATTTAAATATTCTGCACCTGCGGTAAAGAATGTGAAGATATGGAAGGTGGAGATTGACTCTATAGCTGCTAAGGAATTTGGTGTTAGGCATCCCAACTCTGCTTCTTTTAAGGATAGATCTTCTTTTTAGTGTAATTACGACAGAACGTCTCTATTTGTTGATTATGGTTTTGTATTTTCCTTGTTAAGAATAAGTTAGTTCGGTTATTCATGAAGGTTGGATTTCAAAATTCATAAATGTCTAGTTAAGGTCTTTCCTTTTAAATGTACTTCTTAAGTGATGTCTATCCCTTTTTTAGTTGAGGATTATTGAATAGTTGCTGCTTATCTGCGAAGTACTATGTTTATTAAATTAAACGTTTGGGTTAAACCTTTATCTAAGGATTGTTGTTCTGACTAGATATATGACATATAGGAGGAAATTTTAATTCAATTATTTAATAACAATAAGAACTGTAACAATGAAAAAGAAAAGTATAGTAATGACATTGTTTGTATTTGCAGCAATGGCAACATTCGCTATAAATTCTGAAAAGAAAGATAAAGAAACAGCTAAACCTATTGAATTATCTACATCAGAGTTTTTGAAAAAAGTACACAATTTTGTGAAAAGTCCTAATGATTGGAGTTATGAGGGTGACAAACCTGCTATTATAGATTTTCACGCAACATGGTGCGGACCTTGCAAACAATTAGCTCCAACATTAAGTGCTCTTGCAGCTGAGTATGGCAATGAGATATATGTGTATAAAGTAGATATTGACAGAGAACCCGATATTGCACGTGCATTTGGTATAAAGAGTGTGCCTTCTTTACTTTTTGTGCCGCTTGGTGATTCTGTTCCACAAATGGGGCAAGGTAATATACCTAAGAAGAGTTTGAAAAAAGTGATTGATGAATTTTTACTAGACAAAGCTGCTGAGTCCAAAGAGTAGAATGCTTATTTAGTATGAAATCAAGTAACAATAAATTTAAATAAGATGCTCATATCAAGTTTACAGAATCCTTCTGTAAAGAATCTTGTAAAACTAACAAAGGCACGTGAACGAAAGGTACAAAATCTTTTTGTGATTGAGGGTGCAAGAGAATTATCGCTGGCTTTGGCCAGCGATTATTTTATAGAGGATGTATATGTGTGTCGGGAGTTGTTTACTAGCACTCGCTATCCTGATGTGTTAGATTCAATTGCAGAGAAGAGGGTAATTGACATTACACTCGGTGTGTTTGAAAAAGTAGCGTATCGCACTTCATCTGATGGAATAATTGCTTTGGCACGTCCTAAATTGCACACCCTGTCGGATATACATTTGTCAGACAATCCCTTTATAATCATTTTAGAATCGGTGGAAAAGCCTGGTAATCTTGGCGCTATTCTTCGTTCGGCTGATGCTGCTGCAGTAGATGCTGTGATTATTTGTGATATGCAAACAGATATTTATAATCCTAATGTAGTTCGCTCAAGTGTTGGGGGAGTCTTTACAGTAACAACGGCTGTGTGCAGTTCACAAGAAGCAATGGATTGGCTGGATGAAAATAAAATAGCATCTTATGCTGCAGAGTTGGAAGCTGCCGAGTGGTATCACGATATTGATTATCGTGGTTCAACTGCTATTGTTATGGGCACTGAAGCAGATGGCTTAACTGATAGTTGGCTCAATTATGCTACAAAGAGAATAAAGATACCAATGATGGGAAAGATTGATTCGCTTAATGTATCTGTTTCTACAGCAGTGTTGACCTTTGAGGCAATGAGACAGAGGAGTCGAAATTAAGAATTGAATGTAGATCTACAATTACGTTTTTTCAGATGAAACTTGCTTCCACGGGCTACAAAATGCTTGAAATCACATAACTCTCGTTTTGTTACTCATTACTGAACATTCACGTTTTAAAAACCCATTCCTCGTCGTAAGATTTTCTTTTCATCTGTCGATTCTTTAATCTTTGATAGTTTTTTTTTCTTTCACGCCCTTTCTCCTTCAATAGTATTCTTTAAATTGACTTTTTTAGCTATTCAAAACATTTCTACGACTGTGGATTGCGATTTCAACAGATGAACTTCCAATTGTTAGCATAAAATTTAATTTCTACTTGTTATACGATGCTTCTTAGAGTGAGTTGTAAAAAACATCTACATATATTTACATATTGACATCCATCAAACTTGAAAATAATTGAGTGTCATATAAAACACTGCCTTTCATAACTCACACTGCTTAAATGAATATTTCCAACTTCTGAAAACTGTACTTCTACAATCTATACTTGAACAAAAAAGCCTTTCTTCTATCTGATAGAGGAAAGGCTTTTTATGAATAGCTTCTTTACTTATCCTTATTAACAACAAGTAAAAGATGCAATGTTTGCTTTAATTATTCTGCAAATGCGTGTCTGAAACCATCAATTTTGTCCCATCCACCGCGTGTGAAATCAGGAATAATTACTGGTGCACTATGGTTATCAAGTGACAATTCAGTAAGAGGTGCTAAACAGGACCACTCTGCAAGGTCATATACGTCCATGTCTAATGGCAAGCCATTTTGCAAGCAATAAATTAAACGGTAATCCATGATGAAGTCCATACCACCATGTCCACCAACCTTCTTAGCTTGTTCCTCAAGTTCTTGATGAATAGGGTGTTTGTATTTTTCCATTAATGCCTTTTTCACATCTTCTGGTACATAAGAGTGTGCACTTAAGTTCTCGTGATTTGGAGTAATGTCGCTAGCTACTTGTGATGCATCTAGTGCATAACCTTCTTTTGGATATTTGTTTGCAAAACCTTTTGTGCCAGTTAATTGAT
>CAYTJC010000226.1:479-3746 GCA_964437875.1 uncultured Dysgonomonadaceae bacterium | reverse complement strand
TTTTCAATTAATTCACTCCATCTCCACCACAGTAATACCAGCACCACCAAATTGCACATTTTCATCACGGTAGCTGCTCACACCGTTCACAGTGTGCAAATACTCACGTACTACTTGACGAAGGGCTCCTGTACCAGTGCCATGCAATATACGCACGCGTCCCACCCCAACCTGAACGGCATCATCTATGAAGTACATTACGGCTTGCAGAGCCTCATCCACACGCATGCCTCGCAAATCTATTTCTTGTTTGAAATCAAGCTTCTTGTTATACAAGATATCCGACGAAGATTGATTGTAGAAACCTCTGTTGGTATCTTCCTTCTTCATCTGATTTTTGCTCACACGCTCCAGTTTGGTTATATCTATAGTTGACTTGATGGATCCGAATGCAACGGTTGCCTTTTTGCCATGCACTTCCAGCACTTCACCAGCAGACTTTTGGCCTTGCAAGCGTACAGCATCGCCCACGTTCAATGGGGTGTTTTCCGGCAAAACTTGAATAGCTTTTCTTGTGTGTCTCTTTTTTGGCTTTGGTGTTTTTGGTTCTTTCTGCACCACTTTTGTTTTGAACTCACCCAGAGATTCACGTACTTTTTTAGTGCGCTCTTTGTCGGCCTGCGACTCACGAATCTCGCGAATGGTATTCTCAATTCGTGCATTACTATCAGAAAGTAGCTGAGTGGCCTCTTCTTTAGCTTTCGAAAGAATCTCCTTCTTTTGTTTGTTTACATCTTCAAGATTGGCCTCGTAGTCTGATGTCATTACGCCCAATCGCTTTGTTTCGCGTCTAATCTCGTCACGCTTACGTGCCCAATAGCGCTTGTCGCGTGCAATATCTTGCAAATACTTATCCATATTGATGTAGTTGCCACCCACTTTTTCAGAAGCATGTGCTATCACCTCTTCGGGCAACCCAATTTTGCGTGCAATTTCAACCGCAAACGAACTGCCAGGGTTTCCGATGGAAAGAGAAAAGAGAGGCTGCATTAGATGTCTATCATAAAGCATAGCTCCATTAATGACTCCTTCGTTTTCATTAGCAAAATGTTTTAGGTTCTGATAATGAGTGGTGATTACACCGAAAGAGCCTTTATTATTGTAGCGTTCCAATAGTGCTTCTGCTATGGCAGCACCAATTTCTGGTTCGGTGCCACTCCCAAACTCATCTATTAAGAGGAGCGACTTCTTGTTACAGTTTTTCACAAAAAACTTCATGTTTTGCAAGTGGGAACTATAGGTGGATAGGTCGTCCTCTATAGACTGCTCATCACCAATATCAATGAAGATATCATCAAATACCCCCACATTTGAATTTTCTTTCACTGGAATCATCAATCCACACTGCACCATATATTGGAGCAGCCCAACTGTTTTCAAACATACAGACTTACCTCCAGCATTGGGCCCTGAGATAATCAATATTCTGTTTTCGCCTTGTAGTGTAATATCCAAGGGTACAACTTTCCTTTTTTGTCTTGTGAGTGCGAGGTATAGCAATGGATGATAGGCATGCACCCAATCTATCTGCTGTTTATTGTCGATGGAGGGTTTAATGGCATTAATGCTTAAACCAAACTTTGCTTTGGCCCGAATGAAATCTATTTGTGCCAAAAACTCGTAAGATTGTACTAAGTCGGGCAAGTAAGGACGTAGGTAGTCGGTAAATGCAGCAAGTATTTTTATGATTTCACGGCGCTCATCATTTTCCAGCTCTCGCACTCTATTGTTGGCCTCCACCACTTCGCCAGGTTCTATAAATACTGTCTTTCCCGAGGCTGATTCATCATGCACAATACCCCTAATCTTTCTTTTGTGAGCAGGATCAACAGGTATCACCAATCGTCCATCGCGCATAGAGGGCGTCACATCTTTATCTACATAGCCATCAGCTTGTGCTTTACGCAAAATGGCTTGCAAGTTTCTAGAAATACTATTGATGGCATTGGCTAGTTGGCGACGAATATCTGCCAAATCGCTCGATGCATTGTCTTTTATCTGTCCGTTGGCATCAATAATGCCATCGATGCGTTTGGTTACATCTGGATAGAGCACTACATTGTCGGCCAAGAGGAGTAAGTTGGGATAGAGAGTAGCAGAATCTTCACTTTTGTTGAGAAACGAAACAATAAAGTTAATTGTCTGCAACGAGCGTTTCAGTTGAAACATGTCTGAAGTATCCATCCACGAGCCTACCACTCTAATACGTTTAAGCATGGGACGCACGTCGTAGAAATGATCTGATGGAAATGAGTCTTCTTCTTGCAGAATATGAACAAACTCGTCCACCTGATTCAGCTTCAGCGCAATTTCATCAAAAGAAGTAGAGAATTGCATCTCATGTAACTTCTCTTTGCCCAAAGAACTGAGACAGCTAGCACCTATGAGTTCTCTGATTTTGTGAAACTCTATTTTATATTCGAAATTATCTGGATATATCACTGTTACTCTATATGATTTTTAAATGATTGTAAGTGCAAAAGTACATTATTTTATTGGAAATAGCGATAAACACATTCAATTGGAAGATTAATGAGTTGGTGATATTATTTGCCCAAAGCTTGCTTCCACTTACACATCACATAGTGGGAACTTGCAAAGAAGATTGGAAAGATAAGAAAGAGACAGTTTAAAATACACTCGTACTATACAAACCAATACCGTAGAGACGGTTTTTAATTAAGAATATCGTAAAAGTTAAAGCAAGTAACTAACCCATGATTGCACTTCCATATTATATAAAGAACTATTATCTTTGGAATCTAACTTGTTTTTGTTGAAGCAACGTTACTCTTATTCAAAAAAAAATCAATATTATCAATTCCGTTTCCCTGTTATGAAAAAATCATTTACTCTCTCTCTCCTCCTTGTGTTCTCATTTGTAGCATCAACATTCGCCGCCAATGTTGATACTGTACTCACTTTCAGCACCTCTATGAACAAAGAGATACCCGCAGTAGTTATAACTCCAGATACGTACAACAACAAAGACCAGTTTCCAGTACTATATCTTTTGCACGGATATAGTGGCGACTATGGTACATGGACCAATACATCTGACGAGGCAAAAACAATGGCCGACCAATACAACTTTATCATTGTTTGTCCAGATGGCGATTATTCTAGTTGGTATTTCGATAGTCCAATGGATAGCACTTCGCGTTATGAAACATATATTGCTAAAGAATTGGTGGAGTGGATAGATACACACTACTGCACTAGAACTAATAGAGAAGGACGTGCCATTACTGGGCTGAGCATGGGAGG
>CAYTJC010000226.1:0-469 GCA_964437875.1 uncultured Dysgonomonadaceae bacterium | reverse complement strand
TTTCGTCACCAAGATATATACGGTGCATGTGGCACAATGAGTGGAGGTGTTGACATTCGACCATTTCCCAACAACTGGGAGATGCAAAAGCATTTGGGAAAGCAAAGCGAACATCCCGAGAATTGGGAAAGTAATACAGTAGTAAATATGTTGCACTGGCTAACACCCAACAGATTGGCCATTACCATTGATTGTGGTACAGAGGACTTCTTCTATGATGTGAATGTGCGCCTGCACAACGAGTTGACATACAGAAATATTCCGCATACCTATATTTCTCGTCCGGGTGCACATAATTGGGACTTTTGGAAGATATCTGTGAAGTATCAATCACTATTTTTTGCAGAATATTTACCTCCATCGTCTATTTTCGGTTTATCACCAAAATATGGAGTACTTGTATTTATATATATTTTACCCCAATTGGTCATACTCTTAGAGTCATCTTTAATATCTTTTACTGTATAAA
>CAYTJC010000225.1:0-3771 GCA_964437875.1 uncultured Dysgonomonadaceae bacterium | reverse complement strand
TGGATCTTCTGCAACATGAAACTGAATTCCAATTTTGTCGGTAAATCTTTTGGCTAATCCGCGCAACAATCCACCACCCCCGGTGATGTAGATTCCATTGCGAACAATGTCAGCGTAAAGCTCAGGAGGAGTGTGCTCCAATGCACTCAATATAGCAGAGTCCACCTTCGATATTGATTTTTCCAAGCAATGTGCAATCTCTTGGTAAGAAATTGGCACATCCATTGGCAGTGATGTCATACGGTTGGGGCCATGCACTACAAAATCTTCTGGTGGATCGGATAGTTCTGTGAGTACTGAGCCTACATTTATTTTAATTTGCTCTGCAGTTCGTTCACCCACTTTTATATTGTGTTGGCGCCCCATGTAGTCTTGTATATCTTCAGTAAGGTCATCACCTGCTATCTTGATAGATTTGTTAGAAACAATTCCACCCAATGAGATTACAGCAATTTCTGTGGTACCACCACCTATGTCCACAATCATGTTTCCTTGTGGTGCCTCCACATCTATGCCAATCCCAAGTGCCGCAGCCATTGGTTCAAATAGCATATATACATCTCTACCACCAGCGTGCTCGGCCGAGTCGCGCACCGCACGAATCTCTACCTCTGTGCTACCCGATGGGATACACACCACCACGCGAAGCGATGGAGAGAAGAATCTCTTTTTGTTTTTGTTTGCCATCTTTATCATACCGCGAATCATTTGTTCGGCAGCAGCAAAGTCGGCTATCACTCCGTCACGAAGTGGGCGTATGGTACGAATATTATCATGAGTTTTGCCATGCATCTGTCTTGCTTTTTCTCCCAAAGCAATCATTTTGTCTGTTTTGCGATCTAGTGCAACAATGGAAGGCTCGTCTAGCAATATCTTGCCTGAGCTATTTATGATTATGGTGTTGGCTGTTCCGAGGTCCATGGCCAACTCTTGCGTGAATGAAAATAATCCCATCTTATTTTATTGTTTCAGTATATTGAATTCTAATGTTTGAAGTGGCGTATGCCAGTTGTCACCATCGCCAGGTTGTTTTGGTTGCAATATTCAATTGAATCTCCATCTTTAATGGATCCACCTGGTTGTATAACGGCAGTAATGCCTGCTTTATGAGCAATCTCTACGCAGTCGGGGAAGGGGAAGAAGGCATCTGATGCCATTACTGCACCTTCTAGTGACAAGCCCATTTGTTTGGCCTTCTCAATTGATTGATTCAGTGCATCTACTCTTGATGTTTGTCCGGTTCCAATCCCTATCAGTTGTTTGTTTTTTACCAATGCAATGGCGTTAGACTTTAGGTGCTTTACCATTTTGTTAGCAAACAGTAAATCTTCGATTTCGTTAGCTGTAGGTGCAGTGTTTGTTACAACCTTTAGGTCGTCAGCCTGTTGCGTGCTAGTGTTTTTTTGTTCCGCCAATATTCCATTGAGCAACGAGCGGTACTTATAGCTTTTACCGGCTTCGGTTTGTTTTTGTTCTAGTATTATTCTGTTTTTCTTCTGTTTCAAGATATCTAAGGCTTCCATATCATAAGAAGGAGCAATGATAATCTCGAAAAACAATTTGTTGATCTCTTCGGCAACTTCTTTGTCAATTGACCTGTTTGCAATAATTACTCCTCCAAAAGCAGATATTGGATCGCTCGCCAATGCATCTTTCCATGCATCCAGCATATTGTTGCGTGAAGCCATGCCGCAGGCATTATTGTGTTTGATTACAGCAAGAGAAAGTTCTTTGAAGTCTGCCATTAGTTCTGTAGCAGCTTCAATGTCTAACAAGTTGTTGTAAGAAATGTCCTTGCCATGTAATTGGTCAAACATTTTATTGAAATCGCCATAGAAATATCCTTCTTGGTGTGGGTTCTCACCATATCTCAACTTTTTACCTTCGTTGGCTACAACTCTGAAAGAGCTGAGGTCATCGTTGTCTGTGAAGTAAGAAAATATAGCACTGTCATAAGCAGATGATATACCGAATGCTTCTTTTGCAAATGACTTACGATCATTCAGGTCAGATTTGCCTGCCTTTTCTTTAAGTAAATTTAGAAGAGGTACATATTGATTTTTGGAAGCTATCATCAACACATCTTTATAGTTTTTGGCTCCTGCGCGTATGAGCGATATGCCACCAATATCTATCTTTTCAATTATCTCTTCGTGCGTTGCTTTCGACACCATTGTTTTCTCGAAAGGGTATAAATCTACAATTACTAAATCAATTGAAGGAATATCATACGACTTAACTACTTTTCTGTCAGATTCGTTGTCTCGTCTGTAAAGTATTCCCCCAAATATTTTAGGGTGCAATGTTTTTACTCGTCCGCCTAAGATGGCTGGATAGCTAGTAACATCTTCTACACTCTCACATTCGTATCCAAGTTTTTGGATATATTCTTTTGTTCCACCGGTAGATATAAATGAAACTTTTAACTGGTTTAAAGTCGAAAGGATTTCATCCAATCCTCCTTTGTCATACACAGAAATCAGTGCGTTTTTTATTTTGATAGACATATACAATATTCAAAAGTTTTAGAAAGATGCAAAGGTATAAAATCTATCTCTATTTTACAGGTGTGAACCGATAAGATTTAGAAAAAATGTGTAACAAGATAAAATCTAATATTCTCTTACTTAGAAAGAAACATAGGATATTATACAAGTTAGTAGCCATTGATTTAACTTCACCTAAAATTATGGTGGTTTCATATCAGAAAAAAGGAGTGGCTTGATTAGATAGTAAAGCTACTTTTTTCACGGTCGAATTGATGATTGCTCAGAGTAGTTCTGTTTAGAGCCAAAAAAAGGTCCTAAGTTATTAATTTAGGACCTTTTCTTTGATACATAGGTATTATAAAATTCCTGTGCTTATATTGTTCACTTCCCATCCAAGAGCACTTGCTCCAAGAACAGCTGCATCACTTTCTTTAAGTTCTGAGAAAAGTAACTGCACTTTGCCTTGATAGATTTTAAGAAGGTTCTTTTCCATGTTTTCTTTAATAGGATCCATGATAAGGCTGCCTGCTCTTGCTAATCCTCCAAAAAGGATAATGGCTTTTGGGCTAGAGAATGCAACAAAATCGGCAAAAGCTTCTCCTAATATCTGTCCTGTAAATTTGAACACCTCTTTGGCCATCGCATCTCCAGCCTTTGCAGCATCATAAACATCTTTCGAAGTTATGTCATCAATAGGTATTTTACGAAGAAGAGAGTTTTCTGTAGGTCTCATGTCTAAATATTCACGTGCAGTTCTTGCAACACCTGTAGCAGAGCTATAAGTTTCTAAACAACCTGATCTTCCACAACCACATAGTCGGCCATTGGTTCTGCGCATGATAATGTGTCCCAACTCTCCAGCAAAACCATCGTGGCCATATACAAGTTCACCATTAATTACAATACCGCTACCCACACCTGTTCCAAGGGTTATAACAATAAAGTCTCTCATTCCTTTTGCACAGCCATAAGTCATTTCGCCAATAGCGGCTGCATTAGCGTCGTTGGTTAGTGAAACTGGAATACCTATTCTTTTCTCCATCAATTCTACAACGGGTAATACACCTTTCCAACGTAAGTTGGGTGCAAACTCAATGCTTCCAGTAAAGAAGTTTCCATTTGGTGCACCCATTCCAATGCCCTTGATATCTTCTTTAGTCCCTACTTCTTTAATAAGATCTTCAAGTGCCTCGCAAAGTTCATCTAGAAAATCTTCTATTTTTGCATGTTTGCTTGTTTGGATACTTCCGCTTTTTAGTATTTCGCCTCTTTTGTTTACAAT
>CAYTJC010000224.1:0-3777 GCA_964437875.1 uncultured Dysgonomonadaceae bacterium | reverse complement strand
ACACAATATTGATTAATGCTGACGCAGCCGTTTTCCGTAATACGGTGATGAAGCACAAAAACTACACGCTAGAAAAGATGGACAAAAAGAGCTGGACCATGGGGTTTCTCACCTTTTATATTGGTTTGAAATGCAAATTGCCTGAAGTGAACCATCACAACTATTACCTTGGATCGAACTTTAAGGAGTATGCCGACAAAGTATTGTCGGATAGCAACACAATGGAAAAACCCTATTACTATGTAAATGTGGTTTCGAAATATAATGAGGATTGTGCACCCGAAGGGTGCGAAAGTCTGTTTTTTGTGTGTCCTGTTCCAAACTTACTCAACAAAAAAGATTGGGACGACAGAGAAGAGATAGTGGATAGCATTATTGAAGATTTTTCGCAAAGAATTGGCAAAGATATTGCTCCAGAAATAATATCACGCACCATATACACTCCCATTGAATGGGGAGAGCAGTACAACTTGCACCGTGGTAGCGGTTTGGGTCTTTCTCATACTTTCACTCAAATTGGTGTGATGCGACCAAGCAATGTGGATGAAAAATATAAAAACCTGTTTTATGTAGGGGCTTCTACTGTGCCTGGGGCTGGCCTACCCATGTCAATGATTAGCTCTAAATTAGCATTTGAAAGAATAGAGAACTACTTTAAAAAATAGAATCACGAATTTATTGAGTGTTTTGAAAATCAATAAGGGTTGCTGGTAAAACTAACTTTTTTAGTAGCAACCCTTATTTCAGCTTAAGGTATAACCCGATTGATATCTTTCATCTGTTGCTTTTTAGATACAGAGGGCACCTTACATTATCGAAAGATGAAAAGCTACTATTTGCAATTTCATCTAACATATTGCATAAAATAATTAAATTGTTATGCTAATGAGTAATATTTTTGTTACTTTGCAAAGTAATTTACGAAAAACTAAGTAGTTGCCGTAAAAGTGGCTTTTATACAATCTTTCTGAATGGCTAAAAAACATAAAATAAACAGATTAACGCTCATCAACGCCAAAATAACATCTATAGTAAGTGTTACTTTGGTGTTATTGCTAATGGGGCTGACTGTTTTGACCTTTTTTGTAGGCAAAGGTATATCTTCTTTTGTAAAAGAAAACATGAGCTTTAGTGTCATGCTTTCTGAGGATGTATCAGAAGCAGAAATTAGCAGCTTAAGGAAACAGCTTGATGCAATGCCTTTTGTGAAATCGTCTTTATTTATTAGTAAAGAAACCGCCAAAGAGCAGTTGATAGAAGACTTGGGCGAAGACCCTGAAGAGCTTTTGGGTTTTAACCCCGCTACTGATTGTATTGAAATATATTTACACTCAAACTATGCCAATTCAGATAGCTTGATTTTTGTATCGAAAGAAATAAAAGCACAAACTAATGTTGATGATTTGCTGTATAGGCAAGAGGCTCTTGATTTAGTAAACAATAACTTGACTAAGATAAGCACTATCTTATTGGTGCTATCACTCGCTTTGTTATTTATTTCTTTTACATTGATTAGAAATACCATTAGGTTAAGTATCTATTCGAAACGATTTATAATAAACACAATGCGACTTGTGGGTGCTACCAATGGTTTTATCAGGAAGCCTTTTATTGTAAGAAACATTGTAGATGGTATTTTTGCTGCACTCATAGCAAATGTGCTAATAATGGGATTGCTCTATTACGTGGCACAACAATATGCAGACCTGCGCAGTATATTACAAACCAACGACTTGATATATGTGTTTGCCTCAGTAATTATATTGGGCGTTGCCATCACTTACCTCTCTACAATATTTGCAGTAAATCATTACTTGAGAATGAAAACAAATCACTTATACTATATTTAATTTAATTATTACACTTTGAAAATGTCTATAGGAAAAGAAACAAATAAAGAAACTGATATGTTACCCAAAAACTTTGCATTGAGTAAGGTTAACTTTATAATCATTGGTGTTGCTGTACTCATAATTATTACTGGTTTTTTGCTGATGACGGGACCTGCAACAACTGTTGAAGGCGGATTTGAACCAGACATTTTCAGTGCACGTAGAATTAAAGTGGCTCCTCTCACTTGCTTGATAGGTTTTTTAGTAATGATTGTAGGTATTCTATTTCCAGATAAAAAAAATAAATAGAAAAGCCTAGAATAGCATCTATTCTTCTTACACACACACATACAAACATCCTTTTTATATTTCATCTTATTTTATTGTAAATGAGTTTATTTGAGACAATTATTATAGCCATTGTAGAAGGGCTAACAGAATTTTTGCCCGTTTCATCTACTGGCCACATGATAATTACCCAAGCCCTATTGGGTGTTGAGAGTACTGAGTTTGTTAAGGCTTTTACCGTTAACATCCAATTTGGTGCTATACTTTCAGTAATTGTGCTCTACTGGAAACGCTTTTTCCAATCGTGGGATTTTTATTATAAACTTTTTATAGCTTTTTTACCTGCTGCAATTATTGGTCTGCTCTTTATTGACTATATTGATGCATTGCTCGAAAGTGTGCTGGTAGTTGCCATTATGCTAGTTTTGGGCGGAGTGTTTATGCTATTTGTAGATAAATGGTTCAACAAACCAGTCACCAATCAAGAAATAGGTTGGAAACGTGCATTGAAAATTGGTTTTTGGCAATGTATTGCCATGATACCAGGCGTGTCAAGATCGATGGCCACAATAGTTGGGGGTATGACCACCAAACTAACACGGAAAAATGCAGCTGAGTTCTCTTTTTTCTTAGCTGTGCCTACTATGGCAGCAGCAGGAGGCTACAAGTTATTAAAACTCTTGACAGATCCATCGGGGGTGGCTATGTTGCAAGAAAACTTGACGACTCTGCTCATTGGAAATGCAATAGCATTTGTAGTGGCACTAGGAGCCATTAAATTTTTCATTGGTTTTCTTACTCGTCATGGATTTAAAGCTTTTGGATATTACCGCATCATAGTTGGGGGCATTTTGCTCGCACTAATTTATAGTGGTATTGAATTAAGTATAATATGATGAACTTTATAGAAGGTGAGATTCTGCACATCAATAAACCGCTCCATTGGACATCATTCCGACTCGTAAAAGTGGTGAGAGGAAAACTCCGTGAAAAGCTACAATTAAAAAAATTGAAAGTTGGACATGCAGGCACACTCGATCCTTTAGCAACAGGAGTGATGATTATTTGCACGGGAAAGAAAACAAAGCAAATTGAACGTTTGCAAACAGGTATAAAAGAATACACTGCTACTATAAAATTAGGAGCCACCACTCCGTCGTTTGATTTGGAAACAGAAGTTGATGCAGAGTTTCCTATCGATCACATTACGGAAGAGATGGTGCGCGAAAGCTTGAAAAACTTTGTAGGAGAAATACAACAGATACCACCCAACTACTCAGCTTGTAAAGTAAATGGCAAAAGAGCGTATGACTTGGCCCGAAAAGACGTGGAGTTTGAACTAAAACCCAAATTATTGGTTATAGATAACATAGACTTAACTAACTTTGATTTACCTTATATTACTATTTCTATTGCGTGTAGCAAAGGAACCTATATAAGGGCACTAGCGAGAGACATTGGTGTTAGCTTGCAGTCGGGAGGTCATTTAACAGACTTGGTCAGAACTCGCGTTGGAGATGCAACACTACACAATTGTTTACAGGTTGATGAGTTGGATGATTTTTTCAGTAAAAACATCTAAGTATCCTATTTAAAAAAACATTATACAATATATGAAATTATCTCAGTTTAAATTTGAATTGCCAGAAGAGCTTTT
>CAYTJC010000223.1:0-3779 GCA_964437875.1 uncultured Dysgonomonadaceae bacterium | reverse complement strand
ATGGTCGTATCCCTATTTTTTGGGACGATATGCCTTTGAAATATGCAGGAGTGTGGAATTATATTCAAGGAAATGAACCCAAAGATGCTAATAAAACATTGAACACGGAGAAGCTTGATGCTGCTATCGAACTTTTCCCCAAAGAGTGTGTGTATATGCGGTGGAACTATAACGATGCAACAATACCTGAGCATAAAGAACTATTAGAATGGTATCACAACACAGGACTGAAAGTGATGGCTGCTACAGGTGCTTCTATTGGGAGTTCTCCTTTTATACCCCGCAACAATTCAAGGGCCGAATATATAAAAGGATTTAGTCAACTGGTAGCAGATAATAGCTTGCAAGGAATACTTGCAACAGCATGGGATGATGGTTCTCCACATCTCGAAACCGTTTGGCGTGGTTTTATTGCGCAAGGAGAATTTGGATGGAATCCTTCTGCTCGCAACATCAATCAATTTAAAGAAGCCCATGCACAAAGAGAATTTGGTTTTAAGCCCGAACAAAAAAGAATGCAATTCTTAGATGAATTGGAAGAAGCCATTTTCTTTTTTGACGGGGCACTTGTTACTTCAGGTCGTAGAAATCCTGCTTGGCAAGTAAGAGATTTCAAATTGATAGAGCTGCCCAATAAAGACAAACCAGGCGAATGGAGTGATACCTACAAAGAGAAAGTAGCAAAAGCACACCAAGAAGAAGAAAGGTATCAAAGAATTGTTGACCGTATAAACATTGCCAAGCAACATGCACTAAGAAACCGCTACACTTTGCAGATTTATGAGCAGACTAATCATTTGCAAAACTATCCCACCAAGTTAATTTTAGCACTTCATGAATTCGACACTGCTTCTGACAATGCGACTAAAGAAAAAGCGTTGAAGAAAGTATCTGAAGTTTGTTCTTACTTCAAGACTATGCGCGCAAACTTAGAAGAGGTATATTCCAAAACTCGCTTTATGGAAAACCCCGCGGGTTATGTTGCGGATCTTAATCACCATTATCATCTATCAGCAAAAACTAATAATAGCGACTGGATCTTTCTATATGAGTTGCCCATGGTGAAAAAGACCTTACATTGGGTTGAAAAATAATTCAATTTATCTTTAAAACTCACTATTATGTACACCAAACTATCTTTCTTTTCTCTATTTATATCTTTGGTATGTATCTACCCAATGGTTCATGCAGCACCATTCTCTTCTGAGGCTTGGGCCAGCAATGAGCTTTTGAGTACTGATACTATTCAGAAAACTACCGTATTTAATGCTGGCGATGATGGGATTGATTCCTATCGTATTCCCTCTCTCGTAACGAGCAAGAAAGGAACATTGCTCCTTTTCACCGAAGCCCGAAAAGAGAGTTCAACTGACAAAACGCCCACAGACATAGCATTGAAAAGAAGTGAAGATAATGGCAAAACTTGGTCAGATATTCACATTCTAACCCAAAGCGGAAACGATGCTTATATGGATCCAGTAGCAGTTGTAGATGAAGTGACTGGAAAGATTTTTCTTTTCACCTCTTTGTGGCCGTCTGATGACCATAGTACTTTTGGAAACACAGCTTGGTTGCTTATATCAGAAGATGATGGAATCACCTGGACTCAGCCACAAGACATAACCAGCAAAATAACCGCGCCCAATCATTACATTGGAGGTTTTGGCCCCGGTGCAGGAATTCAAATGAAAGGCCAACAGTTTAAAAATAGATTGATTGTGCCTACACGTCAGAGAGACAAAAACTCCTCCAAAAACAGAGCAATATATAGCGACGACCAAGGGGCAACTTGGCAAGCGGGCGAAAAAGCCCCTGATGGAGGGGAGTATCAGATTGTGGAATCTCCCGATAACAGATTAATATATAATTTACGTGGCGGCAAAGGTAAGCGAGTTGTAGCAAATAGTTTGGATGGTGGGGTTACTTGGGGCGATAGTCGCATCGATTTTCGCTTGCAATCATCTATAGACTATGGCGGTTGTCAAGGAAGTATGTTAGGTATTGACAATATGCTCTTTTATGTAGGACCTGCTGGAGGATTGGGCAGCAGCACTGACGAAGATAGACAAAACCTCTTTATCTATCGTAGCTTAGACGGTGGAGAGACCTGGAAAAATGATTTCTTACTCTATGACAAATCGGCAGGCTATAGTTGTATCACGCAACTATCGGATGGTCGGCTTGCTTTAGTTTTTGAAACATCGGATAGTGAAGGAGTTCCAAAAATGACACCTGGCAATCGTCCTGCTGGATGGATGCGCTTAGATGTTATAGTATTGCCAAAGAGAATAACAGAGGTGGGAAGTTGGTTTTAATTCTCAACATCTATTGCGCCAACCTCTCGAATATTTGATAATTTTGTTGAAATAAAACAAGTAAACTATGCCCATCAACTCAAAAGTAAGTCCTGCTATTTTACCAATAGCGTTATTGTTTGCTACTCCTCTTTCTGCTCAATTACAAAAACAAGTAAAGCAGCCTAATGTGCTTTTCATTATTGCAGATGATATGCGACCAGAGTTTGGTTGCTATGGAGTAGAAGGAGTTAAGACTCCTCATATAGATGCATTTGCATCAACAGGGGTGTTGTTTCAAAATGCTTATTGCAATGTGCCAGTAAGTGGTGCATCACGTGCAAGTTTGCTCACGGGTGTATATCCAGACTTCCCTAAACGATTTAGCACCTACAACTCTTCAGCACAAAAAGAATGCCCTTGGGCAGCAACCATTTCGGAGTGGTTTGTCAAAAACGGTTATTATACAGTTTCAAATGGAAAAGTGTTTCACAACATCAAAGACCATGCTGATACTTGGAGCGAATATCCTTGGCGAGTTGATCCTGATGGATATGGAGCCGATTGGGCTGAATATAACAAGTGGGAGTTGTGGATGAACAAAGAATCGGGCAACAGTATCAATCCTGCCACCATGCGTGGTCCGTTTTGTGAAAGTGCCGATGTGCCAGATACAGCTTATGTAGATGGAAAGGTGAGACAGCGAACTATCAATGACCTAAAGAGATTGAAAGAAAGAGACGAACCTTTCTTTCTTGCTTGTGGTTTTTGGAGACCTCACCTACCCTTCAATGCTCCTAAAAAGTATTGGGATATGTATAATAGAGAAGATATTCCTTTAGCAACCAATAGGTATCGCCCCGATAACTTGCCAGGGCAAGTAACCTCTTCTACTGAAATTAGGAGTTATGCACGAGTTGATAATACATCTGATATTGATTTCCACCGCGAAGCGAAACATGGCTACTATGCTTGTTTGAGCTTCATTGATGCACAAATAGGGATGATTTTGCAAGCGTTAGATGATTTAGAGCTAAGCGACAACACCATTGTGGTAATTATTGGCGACCATGGATGGCATTTGGGAGAACACGATTTCTGGGGAAAGCACAACTTGATGGATAAATCGACCCATTGTCCACTTATTGTTCGTGCACCAGGGGCACAAAAAGGGAAAACTGTATCGATGGTAGAGTTTGTTGATTTATATCCTACGCTGTGTGAACTCACTAATATACCCACACCCAAAGATCAATTGGATGGCAGAAGCTTTGTGCCTATATTGCACAACTTGGAAAAACAGACTAAGCACAATTTGTATATTCAGTGGCAAGGTGGCTACAATGCTGTTTCTAACAGATACAACTTTGCAGAGTGGCCAAATGCCAATAAAACAAGCAGGATGTTGTTTGACCACAAGCATGATGCCGAAGAAAACCACAATGTTATAGATAAACCTCAGTACCAAAAAGTAATCAAGCAACT
>CAYTJC010000222.1:0-3801 GCA_964437875.1 uncultured Dysgonomonadaceae bacterium | reverse complement strand
ACATTCTCAGCTGCTCTTCCTTGATGTGTAGGAATAAAGTAGTCGAATCCTAATATCTCTTTTATGGCATCTTTCATCTTGTAGTAGGAGCGTGCACCTGCATAACTTTCATCGCCTAGCATCATTGCAGACCATTGCTTGTCGCTCATGGCTCCTGTGCCAGAATCAGTAAGAAGATCAATAAATACATGGTCGCTTTTTAGTCCAAATAGGTTGTAGTTTGCTTCTTTAATCCAGTTTGCTCGTTCGCTACGAGTACTTCTCTTGATTGTTTCGACCATTTTAATACGGTACGATTCTGCAAAAGGTAATTTCATTGTTTGTAGTTTTTATATGTTATGGTAATATTAAGTTCTAGTCAGAAGAACTATGCTCTTCTGCTTCAAAAAATTGATTATATAGATGTATAATGGTACAATGCATCACTTTTGGATAAAGTGATACATAGAGTTGGAGACTTCAAAGAGGATAGAAGTCTCTATTATAGGTAATGATCTCGGCGTTTTATATTAAGGTATTGCTTTTTTCGTGTCATGCTCACAAAGCTCTTTAGTAGTTCAGACTAAATATTATTCTGCTGCATTGTTTTCGTCTTTTTCTTTTTCTTCTTCCTCTTCTTGAAGCTTTTCAAATTGTTCGGCCTCTTCTTCGTAGTTGTAAAACAAAAAATCGTTGTAGGGGAAACGAGTGATGTGCACCTCTTTTGCTTTATCATAGATCATCCTTTTCAGCTCGTCAATATTGTCTTTCTCTTTGGCTGAAATAAAGATACAATCTTCTTTTAATTTACTCATCCATGATTTTTCTAGCTCTTCCAAAGAAATGTTTTTGGATGTTTCTGGTGTAAGGTCGTCATCTTCTTTGGGAGTATAAGTAAATGCATCAATTTTATTGAATACAATAATAGTAGGCTTCTCTTCTTTCTCAATTTCAAATAAAGTTTTTTCAACGATCTCTATTTGCTCTTCAAATCCAGGGTGAGAAATATCTACTACGTGTATAAGTATATCAGCTTCACGTACTTCGTCTAATGTAGATTTAAATGATTCTACAAGATGTGTAGGTAGCTTTCTGATAAATCCAACGGTGTCTGTCATTAAAAAAGGCAGATTGCCAATCACCACTTTCCGAACAGTTGTGTCAAGTGTTGCAAAAAGTTTGTCTTCGGCGAAAATATCCGACTTGCTGAGCACATTCATAAGAGTAGATTTGCCCACGTTTGTATATCCAACTAAAGCAACACGTACTAATTGTCCACGATTTTTGCGTTGTACGGCTTTTTGCTTATCTATAGTTATGAGATCTTTTTTAAGCTTGCTTATTTTGTCAAGAATTATTCTCCGGTCAGTTTCCAGCTGAGTCTCACCCGGTCCACGCATATAGCCCCCTCCACGCTGACGGTCAAGGTGAGTCCATAAGCGTGTTAGTCTAGGCAATAAGTATTGATATTGAGCTAGCTCTACTTGCGTCTTGGCATTTGCAGTTTGAGCTCTGAGGGCAAAGATTTCCAATATAAGGCTGGTCCTGTCCAAAATGGGCACTTCAAGTATCTTTTCTATGTTCCTAATTTGTCGTGCCGATAGCTCGTCATCAAAAATGACAAGGCCTATTTCATTGTCACTCTCTTCTTGGCTTTCTATATATTCTTTTATCTCGTCTAGCTTTCCCGATCCAACAAAAGTAACAGAATTAGGCATAGACAAACGTTGCATTACCCTGTGCACGGGTTTAATTTTAGCTGTCTCAGCTAGAAAATCTAACTCATCTAAGTATTCTACTACTTGTTCTTCGGTCTCTTCCTGAGTGATGAGTCCTACCAGTATTGCATTTTCGGTTTTTAGATCAGTTGCTATAAAATCTTTCATCTATTATTATTATGGTTGTTCTTTAGGTTTTTGTTCTAATCAAAAGAGACATTTTATGTGATGTCTGATTTGAAAGTAATAATTAAATCTTTATCTATGACAAATATAGTCAATTATTTATAGTTGTAATAATTTATTTAATCTTCATCCCAAAAGTGAGGATAATGCTACTGCAGCTGATTGTTTACCATACAAACATGTTTCATTATCATGTTTTGCTTTGTTGCAATTTCAGAAAAAAAGAGTTAGCGGACAGATCCGTCGACTATTCTAGAGTGTTTTTTGACAAACTAATTGATTCGTGGTACGAAATAGATACTGTTTATGATTAAAGATGCTATATAAGAGAGGTTCACAAAGTGATTTAGGAGTAGAATATTTTTCTTAACTCTAAATTGACACGCCTTGTCTTCAAAAAGTGATTGAGCTGTGGAAGAAATAGCTTATTAATGAGGGAGAATGTTTTTTCTTTCTCCTTTCAGAATAGGTAAAGATAGATGGTATTTCACTGCAAGAAAGCGAACAAGGATTACCACAGCAGCTGTTGTAATTTCTATTATCACTAGGTTGAGTTCGGTGTGATTATAGAGCAGAACAAAAACTATTCCGCCAATGACGCAGGCCAGTGCATATATTTCCTTTCTGAATATTAATGGTATTTCATTTATCAACACATCTCGCAAGACTCCCCCCACTGAACCCGTAATGGTACCCATAATAACTGCAACCCAGGGGTCAAACCCTAAGCTCAATGCTTTCTCAGCCCCTACCACTACAAACAGACCAAGACCAATACTGTCAAACGCAAAGAAAGCACTGTCGAGACGAATCAGATGATTGTGGAAAATCATTACAAACACCAAAGCAAAAAGTGTACACCACAAATAGAATGAATTATCCATCCAAAAAGGTATCATGCCAAATAGTAAATCTCTCAAGGTTCCTCCGCCAATAGCTGTAACCAAACCTACTACAAAAGCTCCAAAAAGATCGAACTTCTTGGCAGAGGCCAAACGGATTCCACTTATGGCAAAAGCAAATGTACCTATAAACTCAATTATATCTACAAACTGGATTGTACTGAAATCAAGCATCTACTTTGATGTTTTTTTTAATAATCTAATTGTGCGTATGTTTTCTGATTCAAAGAAAACTAAATAATCATTCCGCTTGCAAGGCAAATGTTTTCATTAGCATCATACACTACTCCAAATTGTCCTGCAGCAATTCCCTGAATTTTATCGTCAGATACTATTTTATACATGTCGTCATGTTTTGATATTCTTCCTTTTGTAAACTCAGGAGTATGACGGATTTTGAAAGTTATCTCTTTTTCATCGTCAAAGTCTCCCCACACATCTTTTGTAATAAACTCAAAGCCCGATAGGTTTACTTCATTGCCATATTGATGTTGCGTTTCATAACCTTTAGAAACATAGACAATATTGCGGTCGATATCTTTTTTTATTACAAACCAAGGGCCACCACTCAATCCGAGACCTTTTCGCTGACCAATGGTGTGAAACCAAAATCCACTGTGTGTACCTATTATATTTCCAGTCTCAAATTCCACAATTTGCCCTTTTTGCTCCCCCAAGTATCTTTTAATAAAATCGTTGTAATTTACTTTTCCTAAAAAACAAATACCTTGACTGTCTTTGCGCATTGCAGAGGGCAGGTGTTGATTTTGGGCAATCTCTCTCACTTTTTTTTTCTCTAAGTTCCCAATAGGAAACATTAGTTTCGAAACTTGCAGGTAGTCTATTTGCCCAAGAAAATAAGTTTGATCTTTCACTCTGTCTTTAGCAGTTGAAAGCCAAGTAAGTCCATCCTTTTCAGTAGTAGTGGCATAGTGTCCAGTGGCTATTTTATCGAATTGATGTCCCCATTTTTCATTGAATGCACCAAACTTTATTAATTTATTGCACATCATATC
>CAYTJC010000221.1:0-3814 GCA_964437875.1 uncultured Dysgonomonadaceae bacterium | reverse complement strand
GAAGAATATATAGAAGAAGCTTTTGAATGGTTAGGACTGCCTTTCGACGAAGGTCCTTTGGCAGGTGGAAAGTATGGTCCATACAAACAATCCGAACGTAAAAGCATCTACAAGCAATATGTAACCAAACTTTTGGACAGCGAAGCTGCTTATATTGCTTATGATACCCCCGAAGAGTTGGATGCAAAACGAAAAGAGATCAGCAATTTCCAATACGATGCATCTACTCGCATGCAAATGCGCAATTCTCTTGCTCTATCTAAAGAAGAGATTGAAGAAAACATCAAAAACAATGTACCCTATGTTGTTCGCATAAAAGTAGAGCCCAATATTGATATCACTGTCAATGATTTAATCAGAGGTGAAGTTGTTATCAACTCATCTGTATTGGACGATAAAGTGATTTTTAAATCGGCCGACGAACTACCTACTTATCATTTAGCCAACATAGTGGACGATCATCTGATGCGCATTACACATGTTATACGAGGCGAAGAGTGGCTCCCCTCTGCCCCACTACACGTTTGGATGTACAAATGCATGGGATGGGAAGAGACAATGCCACAATTTGCTCACTTGCCTTTGCTACTCAAACCCGAAGGTAATGGCAAATTGAGCAAGCGCGATGGCGATCGTCTTGGTTTTCCCGTTTTCCCTCTTCAATGGACTGACCCTGCTACAGACGAAGTTTCATCGGGTTACCGCGAAAGTGGATACCTGCCTCATGCAGTTGTTAATTTCTTGGCTTTGTTAGGCTGGAACCCCGGTCACGACGAAGAGTTAATGTCACTGGAGCAAATGACTGAACTATTCTCATTTGACAGATGTAGCAAAAGCGGAGCAAAGTTTGATTATGAGAAAGCAAGGTGGTTCAATCATGAATATATACAACGCACATCAAACGCTGAGCTAGAAAAGCTTTTCAGACCTATTCTAGACGAAAAGAAAGTGACTGCTTCTAAAGAATTTACAGAGCAAGTTATCGGGTTGGTGAAAAACCGAGCTCACTTGCTCCAAGACCTTTGGGAACAAAGTAGTTTCTTCTTTGAAACTCCTATGAAGTATGACGCTAAAACAGTGAAGAAACGCTGGAAAGAAGATACTCCACAACTGATGACAGACTTGATAGGGGTGATTGAAGAAATAGAGGACTTCTCAAGCGAGCATCAAGAGACTGTGGTGAAAGGATGGATTGAAAAGAATGAGCACAACATGGGTAAAGTAATGAATGCATTCAGATTGTCTCTTGTAGGTGCTGGCAAAGGACCACACATCTTTGACATAACAGCACTAATTGGTAAAGAGGAAACCATTAATCGACTGCAAAGAGCGATTTCAAGTATCAACTAAGAACAATTTTTGCATGTATAACGTAGCTATTTCAATATTCTCGTTTGCTTTTCGCTTGATAGCACCTTTCCACAAAAAGGTAAAGTTAATGATTGAAGGTCACGCAAAAACCTTTGAGATATTAGAAAAACAGATAGACACTAACAGCAAATACGTGTGGTTTCATGTAGCCTCATTAGGAGAGTACGAGCAGGCACTACCAATGATTGAGATAATTAAAAGAGACAAGCCAACATATAAAATCTTGTTGACATTTTTCTCTCCATCGGGATATGAAGTGCAGAAAAACAATAAAATAGTAGATGTTGTTTGTTATTTGCCTTTCGATACCCGAAAAAACGTGAAGCGCTTTCTCGATTTAGCAAAGCCTGATATAGCTATATTTGTGAAATATGAGTTTTGGTATAATTTCATTCATGGCTTATACTTGCGAGAAATCCCCGTTTATCTTATCTCGGCTGTGTTCCGCCCCAATCAGATATTTTTTAAACCGTGGGGCAATGTTTTTAAAAAAATATTGCACTACTACACACAGCTCTTTGTGCAAGACAACGAATCGAAACGACTCTTGAAAAACAAAGGGTTCAGCAATGTTACGGTGATGGGCGACACAAGGATGGATAGGGTAATTAAAATAAAAGAAGATGTGCGTGATATGCCTAATGTTGATAAACTTACATCTACACTCGGAGAAAACGAAAAAGTGCTTATTGCAGGCAGCACGTGGCCCGAAGACGAGAACTTAATCATCAACTATTTTAATTCTCACGCCTATCTAAAGCTCATTATTGCTCCACATCTAATAGACGAGGAGCACCTAAAGCATATAGAGAGTAAGTTGAAACGCCCTTCTATTAGATATTCTCAAATAGACAATGCAGAAATTCTTGACTTTGATTGTTTAATTATTGACAACTTTGGATTGCTATCTTCTATCTACAGATATGGCAAAATTGCCTATATAGGTGGTGGTTTTGGTGCAGGTATCCACAATCTCCCTGAAGCAGCTGTACACGGAATTCCTGTTATATTTGGTCCTAACTACAAAAAGTTTCTTGAAGCAAAAGAGCTTATCAAAAACGGTGGAGGGTTTACTATTTCCGACGAGACGGATTTGAACAAAATATTGAAAAACTTTGTGATGTCGCCCGAGGATTTAGAAATTGCTGGAGAAAAGGCTTCCGAATATATATATAAGAGTGCAGGAGCCACACAAAAAATTGTTGATAAAATTGCTTTTTAAAGATATAAACAACTATCTTGTAAAATGTTTTTACAAACAATGTATCCTAAAGCATTGTTTGTAAGATTTAGCTATACCAACAAGGATAAATAAACAACATGAAGAAATCAAAGTCGAAATATCGCATAAAAACGCGGATATATATTCCGCTTCTTTTTATACTGGCAACATTGCTCATCACTTATGTGTTTCCACGACAAGGAAAATTTAAATACTCTTTCAACGAAGGAAGGCCATGGCGATATGGCTTACTGACAGCTCCTTTTGATTTCCCAATATTTAAAACTGCAGAACAACTAAAACAAGACCAAGACAGTATATTAGTTTTTTATGAACCCTATTACAAGATAGACAATGAAGCTCAAACTGAAGCGATTGCCAACTTTGATGCCGATGCTAACTTAGACCCCTCACTCATCAAGCTGGAGCGTTCGTATATTGGATATATCCGCAACAAGTTGCACGAGATATACAATAAAGGAATAATTAGTAGTACTGAACATGACAAACTGCAGTCTACCAAGAAAAAAACTGTCCGTCTGCGCAAAGAAAAAGAAGCTAAAATAAGAGAAGTCCAATCATTCTACACAATAAAATCGGCCTACGAAGCAATCATAAATGAGGCTCCGCCATCACTTACAGAGAACAAATTGAAAGCTGCTGATGTAAACAACTATTTGCAAGAAAATATTGTATATGATGCAAGCACCTCCGAAAAAGCAAAGAACGAATTTGTTCAACAAGTTTTACCCACATTGGGAGTGGTGCAAAAAGGGGAAAGAATAATTGGAGAGGGCGAGATTGTAGATAAAGAGGTATATAATATACTTTCGTCTCTCAAAAAAGTAACAGAAGATAGAACAGGGCCAGGCGGCAGATCAAACCTTATTATACTTGGCGAATTTTTCCTCATTGCCCTATTAATGGGTTCATTCTATATGTATCTGCTCTTTTTTAGGATTGAAGAATATAGAAACCGGAAACATGTTACCTTCATGGTGCTTGTTATTACGTTTTTTGTAGTTTTGACGGCCATCAATGTGAGTTACAATCTGTTCAACATATATATAATACCTTATGCAGTTGTAACCATTCTCATCCGTACGTTTATAGACTCCCGAACGGCATTAAATGCCAGTTTAATAACCATTCTGCTCTGTACACTAATGGTTTCGTTCACCTTCGAGTTTATGATACTGCAAATTACAATTACAATGATAT
>CAYTJC010000220.1:0-3836 GCA_964437875.1 uncultured Dysgonomonadaceae bacterium | reverse complement strand
GGAGAAATCTCCTATCTGTTTTGTGACGATGAGAAAATATTGGAAGTAAACCAAGAATATTTGAATCACGACTTTTATACAGACATCATTACATTCGATTATTCCGAAGGAAATGTGATATCGGGAGATATAATTATCAGTTTACAAACGGTGGAATCTAATTCACAAATGTATAAAACAGATTTCTCGGAAGAGTTGCATCGTGTAATAATTCATGGTATTCTTCACTTATGTGGCTTAAAGGATTTGAGCGAAGAAGAAGAGAAAGTAATGCGAGACGCTGAAAATAGTGCGTTAAAAATGTTGGTTGCTGAATAAATCCACTCCATGTTATAGTGAAATCTTTTTGAAACATTTCCACGGCCGTGGATTCAAAGTTCATTGCATGAAACTCGAATCCACGAAGGGGAAAATGTTTTCCAACACATTATCTCACTTTTGTAGCCCAAGTATGGGTCATTTATGCCATAAAGATTCAATTCTCTACGTAAAATCCATTTCTCATCCGTTACTTTTTCAATACTTGACTACTGCTCCTTATTTCATCACATATATCTTTCAATTTTGACCGTAAAAAGTGTCCTTTTCTCTTTATAAAACATATTCACGGTCGTGGATTCAGTTTTCATGACATCATCGTCCAATCCACCGTCGTAGATTTGATTTCTAACTAATAAACCCCACTTATTTGCATAAAGTGGAAGAGACAAGGGGCTATTTATTTCATATTGAAAGAGGGTGCAATAAACTCCTTGCTCCTCTCCCTCTTTTTAGAGTTATAAGAAGCAACGCCTTTTATATGAACTGCAGATTTCAACTCCCACATAATCGTAATTACCTACAGATGTAAGCTCCTTACCTACTTTAAAGTTAATGGAAAAGCCAACTTTGTTTTTATTTTTGTTATTCAGTATTAACAGTAGTGGCAACACCTAAAGTTTTCTTTTTTAGTATCTTTGCTCCTTACTTAGCAAATTATGAAATTCAATTACGACATACTAATAGTAGGTGCCGGCCATGCTGGTTGCGAAGCTGCAGTAACTGCAGCAAACTTAGGATCAAAAACTCTTTTGATTACTATGGACATGAACAAGATTGCACAAATGAGTTGCAATCCTGCAGTGGGTGGTATAGCCAAAGGTCAGATAGTGCGAGAGATTGATGCATTGGGTGGGCAAATGGGGATAGTGAGTGACAAAACCGCTATTCAGTTTCGCATGCTCAACAGATCAAAAGGACCTGCTATGTGGAGTCCGCGTGTACAGAGCGACCGCGAAAAATTTATCCATGTTTGGAGAGGCATCATTGAGAACACTCCGAATCTCTCTCTTTGGCAAGATGCAGTGATGCAACTAATCATAAGGGACGGTGAGGTTGTTGGTGTGAAAACACAAATGGGCGTAGAGTTCTACGCCAAATCTGTTATTCTCACCAATGGAACTTTCCTAAACGGATTGATACATGTGGGAGAAATCCAGTTTGGAGGAGGCAGAGTATCTGAACCTTCTTCTTACGGAATAACAGAACAGTTAGCGGAATTAGGCTTCACTACCGATAGAATGAAAACAGGAACTCCTGCCAGAATTGATGGTAGAACTGTTGACTTCTCCTTGATGGAAGAACAAGCAGGTGAAGATGATTTTCATAAATTTTCCTACCTCGACACTGTGCAAAGAGAACTAAAACAGCGTAGTTGTTGGATCACTTTCACAGATGAACATGTTCATGATGCACTGCGCAAAGGTTTAGAATTCTCCCCGCTTTACAATGGCCAAATCAAAAGTATTGGCCCACGATACTGCCCCAGCATTGAGACAAAGATGGTGACTTTTGCAGAGAAAACAAGTCACCAATTATTCTTAGAGCCAGAAGGCGAAACCACCCATGAATACTACTTAAATGGGTTCTCCTCTTCCCTACCCTTGCTCACACAAATAGAAGCACTGAAGAGAGTACCAGCATTTCGCAACGTACATATATTCCGCCCTGGATATGCTATCGAATATGACTTCTTTGATCCTACTCAACTATATGCTACACTTGAAACAAAACGGGTGAAGAACCTCTTCTTTGCTGGTCAAATAAACGGAACCACAGGATACGAAGAAGCAGCAGGCCAAGGAATGATGGCGGCCATCAATGCACACATAAAGTGTCATGGAGGCGAAGATTTCACTCTTCGTCGCGACGAAGCGTACATTGGAGTACTTATTGATGACCTCATAACAAAAGGAGTAGATGAACCCTATCGCATGTTTACCTCACGCGCAGAATATCGTATTCTCTTGAGACAAGACAACGCAGATGAAAGATTGACTGAGAAGGCGGCAACTCTTGGTTTAGCAAGTAAAGAGAGAGTTGACCTCTTGCACCAAAAGACAAGTGAGGTAAATCGCATCATAGATTTCAGCAAGAAGTACTCTTTGAAACCTGACAAAATAAACACTTACTTAGAGTCTATTGGTACATCGCCATTAAGACAAGGTGTAAAATTAATAGACCTGCTTTCGCGTCCACAAATATCAATTGAAACTTTAATGGAGGCAATTCCTGCCCTCAAGGAGCAGGTGGATAATATCCCAAACAGGACCGAAGAGATAATTGAATCGGCCAATATTAAAGTAAAATATGAAGGCTATATAAAGAGAGAACGAATAATAGCTGACAAGATAACAAGATTGGAAGATATCAAAATAGAAGATAAATTCAACTACAAAGACATACAGTCATTGTCCACCGAAGCCAGAGAAAAACTCACTTCAATAAACCCACAAACAATAGCACAAGCAAGCAGAATTCCTGGAGTTACACCTAATGATATTTCTGTTTTACTTGTCCTACTTGGTAGATAAAAAAGGAGATGTTCCACGTGAAACACTTCAATTATAAATAACAAATCGTAAAAATATGAGTATTCAAAGTTTGAAGGATGTTGTAAGAAACATCTCTAATTTCCCTATTGATGGAATAGAATTTAAAGACATCACCACCCTATTCCAATCTCCAGAAAGCCTTCAAAAGCTATCTGATGTAATGTACGAAAAATACAAAGACAAAGGAATTACAATGGTAGTTGGGATTGAGTCAAGAGGATTCTTTATGGGACCTGCAACAGCCCTTCGTTTGAAAACAGGTTTCGTTCCTATTAGAAAACCTGGCAAGCTACCCTACAAGGTATTGGAAGAAAGCTATACTAAAGAGTATGGAGATGATGCAATTCAGATTCATGCCGATGCATTGACTGAAAATGACGTAGTACTTTTGCACGATGACCTACTGGCAACAGGTGGAACAATGCTTGCAGCCTACAAATTGGTTAAGAAAATGGGAGTCAAGAAAGTATATCTAAACTTTCTAATAGAATTGGAGTCATTAGAAGCACGTAAGCTTTTTCCGGAAGATGTGGAAGTAGATTCAATCATAAAATTTGATATTTAGAGAGAAAGAAAGTATATGAACGACAATATAAAAACAACCCTATCTGTTATACCTCATCAACCTGGTTGCTATCAGTTCTATGATGATAGAGGGACCGTTATTTATATTGGTAAAGCAAAGGACTTAAAAAAAAGAGTGTCGTCTTACTTTAACAAAGAACACGACAGTCCTAAAACGCGCATACTTGTTCGTAAAATAGATAAGATAAAGTACATTGTAGTAAACTCTGAAGAAGATACATTCTTGCTTGAAAATAACCTAATCAAGCAATATCAACCCCGCTACAATGTGCTGCTGAAAGACGACAAAACATACCCTTCTATTGTCGTAAAAAAAGAATTCTTTCCCCGTGTATTTCAAACAAGAAATATACAACGCGATGGATCGCGCTATTTTGG
>CAYTJC010000219.1:0-3836 GCA_964437875.1 uncultured Dysgonomonadaceae bacterium | reverse complement strand
CAACATTCTCCATCGGAATTTTATAGTTGAATGAAAGATACTCAGATACAACCATGTTGTCAAACGGCACAATACCTTTTACCGCAGAAACTACAAATTTGTTTCTGAAAGAGCTTGTTTTTAATTTTTTTAGATGCTGTTTTAGGTAAGGAGACGGAACAGCAACAATAATTGTGTCTGACTCCTTTACGGTTCGCTCAATGTTTGACGAGAAGCTTATTTTAGTGAGATCAAATTTTACGTTTGACAAATAAGAGGGGTTGTGCCCTACTTCATAAAACTTATCAATTACTTCGGTTTTTCTGATAAACCAATTTAAATGATTATTCTTCATCAGCACTATTTTTGCTAGTGCTGTAGCCCAAGTACCACTACCTATAACAGCAATATTTCCCGGTAAATTCATATTGTATTCTTCATTAAATGACTATGAGACTTCACAAATTAACTATGTGATGTCTGCTCTGTCCATGTTTTAACCTCTTCCAGAGATGGATTGTTCAGTTCCAATTTGAATTTCTTATTCAAACCGCATAGTTCTTGGTGAAGTTTGTTGTGTTTCACATCTTTCAGAGACTCAACGGTGTTATATCCAGCTTTCTGCACAATAGGTACCCACTCTTCGGGTATTCCAATAGCGGTATATTTTGAAGGATCATCTTTCTTAGCCGATTTTTCAGGACGCATTTGTGGGAATAGCAATACTTCTTGTATTGACTCCTGCCCAGTTAGGTACATTGCCAAACGATCCATCCCAATACCCATTCCCGAAGTAGGGGGCATTCCGTATTCCAATGCACGCAAGAAATCGTGGTCTATAAACATGGCTTCATCATCGCCCTTTTCAGATAGTTTCATCTGAGCTTCAAAACGCTCGCGTTGATCAATTGGATCGTTCAACTCTGAGTAGGCATTGGCCAACTCTTTACCATTTACCATCAATTCAAAACGCTCAGTAAGGCTAGGGTTGCTGCGGTGTTTCTTGGTCAAGGGAGACATCTCGATTGGATAGTCTGTAATAAAAGTAGGCTGTATGTATGTACCTTCACATTTTTCACCAAATATCTCGTCTATTAGTTTGCCCACACCCATTGTTTCGTCTTGCTCTATATCCAGCTTTTTACAAACCTCTCTCAGTTCTTCCTCGTTCATTCCAGCCACGTTGATTCCTGTGTTTTCTTCAATAGAATCAATCATGGTGATGCGTTTGTAAGGAGCTTTAAAATCAATTGTGTTTTCGCCAATTGTCGCTTTGGTTGTTCCAAGCACTTGCATGGCAACATACTCTAGCATTTGCTCCGTAAAGTCCATCATCCAGTTGTAGTCTGTGTAGGCCACATATATCTCCATCACAGTAAATTCAGGATTGTGGGTGCGGTCCATACCTTCGTTTCTGAAGTTGCGCGAAAACTCATACACACCATCAAATCCACCTACAATCAAACGTTTCAAATACAACTCATTGGCAATACGCAAATAGAGGGGTATATTCAGTGCATTGTGATGTGTGGTGAATGGGCGAGCAGCTGCACCACCCGGTATGCTCTGCAAAACTGGAGTATCCACTTCTAAATAACCTCTTTCATTGAAAAAAGTACGCATGGCATTAAACATCTTAGTACGCTTCACAAAAGTATCACGAACGTGTTCATTCACAATCAAGTCCACATAACGCTGACGGTGACGCATTTCGGGGTCGCTAAAGGTGTCATACGAAACACCATCTTTTGTTTTCACAACGGGTAGAGGCTTCAATGACTTGGCCAGTACTGTTAAGGTTTGTGCATGTACCGATATTTCACCCATCTTTGTGCGAAACACAAAGCCAGTGATACCGATGAAATCGCCAATATCTAAAAGTTTCTTGAATACAGTGTTGTACAGGTCTTTGTTTTCGTCAGGGCAAATATCGTCACGGGTTATATAAACTTGAACGCGTCCATTAGAGTCCATCAGTTCTAAAAAAGAAGCTTTGCCCATAATGCGACGACTCATAATGCGGCCCGCAATACTCACCTGACGTGCAGGAGTGGTCTCATCGTCAAACGTCTCTTTAATTTCGGTAGAAAAAGCATCTACATTGTAAAGTGCTGCCGGGTAGGGTTCGATTCCTAAATCGCGTAGTTGTTGGAGGCTTTCACGACGGAAAATCTCCTGCTCGTTTAGTTCTAAAATATTCATTTTATATATTTGTTTTCTTTGTTTCTAGTATAAGGAATACAAAAATACAAAAATATCTTGCAACTAGACAGTTAGAATTAATGATTAATGGTTAACCCTGTTAAATTGAATGGATTATTTTAATGCAAAGCATTGTTCCGTGGGGTGAACTGTCAATCTTTAATAGATAATGAATGACAAGTGTATTCATACAACAGACACGAGTTGCAAACTTATACTAGTGGTGATTGAGGATCACATACAAAATTATATGTTTACTTTACATTTTACATCTCTATTTAATTAAACTGGCTCCTTATAATGAATCTACAGGCCGCTCCTAGCGGAGCTTGATGATGTGTTGGTATATGTTTACTACAAACAGTTCGACTCCTAACGGAGTGCTTCAACAGCACTGCCGTGCCCCGTGAAATCTACTATTATTTCACCAGGGCCTGCCCATGAAATGTTTTTCTATTTCATTTGGGGGCAGGGACCATCGCTAGCGGGTATTGTAGGCTGCATTTAGCTCCAGAGGAGCCTTGCTGTTTGTAGTAAATAAGCAACCCTACCACCCAGAGCTCCGGTAGGTGCGAACTGTTTCTCTTGGATGAAAAAGAAATAGTCAAACACATAGTTTTACTACTGATCCGTGATTGAGAAATGGTATAAGTATCTGTCTTCTCGGGCAGATTGCAATCTCTCGGCTAACGCTGGTCTCTGACTAGTGCCTTGTAAGGTGTATACTTGAATCCCACCGCCGGCGCAAGTCTCCCGACTTGTGCCTTTTACCTAACAGGCACGGGTCGGAGACACCGCGCCAGCAGAGCGCACTTTTCTCTGACTATCGTCCTTTATTAAAACATCCCCTCTAAAAACTCATCAACCGTAACATTGTTCAGGTATTTTTCAATTCCTACAGTCAATAGTAACTTCTCTACTTGCTCGCGCTCATGTGGTATACCACGTAGCATGTTCTCAAGGTCACTCACTTCGTGTGTGTTAAAGAAATCACCAAATATTTTCACATCTTCAATTTGTCCTTTTTTAACTTCCAGGTTTATTTCCACGTGCCCACCACTTGTTTTTATTCCTTTTTGGAAGTTGTACTTTGGCGAGTATCCAAAGTTCCAGTCCCATGTTCCATACTTTGTTATAACAAGTTGGTTGATTGCAGCAATGTCATCAGCTGTCAATTCATACACTTCGGCATCTGCATAGAGCGTACGAACATGATCAACAATGCTCTTTTCAAACTCTTGGAGTGTTATATCCTTTTTCAGATGCTCTGTAATATTAGTAACCCTGCTACTGATAGACTTCACAGCTTTGTCTCTATATTTCAGAGGATTCAGCTTTAGTGCTTGCGATAGATTAGGAAGAGTAGAGTCGAAGAGTAGTGTACCATGCTGCAATATTTTGTTGTTATAATACGATTTAGCATTGCCCGAGAATTTCTTCCCTTCAATGGTCATATCGTTTCTACCTTCAAATTTTGCATCAATATCCATCGACTGCAATACATCTATAATGGGTTGCGTATATTTTCTAAAGTCAGCATTTTCGCCCTGCTTCTCGTTCATTATAAAAGTGAAGTTCAGATTGCCAGGGTCGTGAAATACTGCCCCACCACCCGATGTGCGCCTGATAACAGTGATGTCGTTTTCTTTCACATA
>CAYTJC010000218.1:0-3844 GCA_964437875.1 uncultured Dysgonomonadaceae bacterium | reverse complement strand
TTTGACACAGTGTCGGAAGATTACAGGGTGATTGAAGTGAATGCACGTTTGAGCAGATCATCTGCTTTGGCCTCCAAAGCAACGGGTTATCCGTTGGCATTTGTGGCTGCTAAACTGGGTTTAGGATATGGATTATTTGACTTGAAAAATTCCGTAACTAAATCAACCAGTGCTTTCTTCGAACCATCGTTAGATTATGTAGTGGTAAAAATTCCACGTTGGGATCTTGGTAAATTTAGTGGGGTCACAAAAGAAATTGGTTCGAGCATGAAGTCGGTAGGCGAAATTATGTCCATCGGTCGCACATTTGAAGAGGCCATTCAAAAAGGCTTGCGCATGATTGGACAAGGTATGCATGGTTTTGTTGAAAATAAAGAGCTGAAAGTAAAAGATGTTGACAAGGCATTGAACAAACCTACTGATGAACGGATATTTGTAATAAGCAAAGCTTTTAGACAGGGTTATACCATTGATCAAATTCACGAATTGACAAAGATTGATAAATGGTTTTTGCACAAACTGCACAACATTCTTGTCACTGCTGAAGAGATAGAAGCCTTGACTTTACAGGATGTTGATTTATCTAAGTCTGAAAATCCTAAGTTCGACGAGCACTTGAGAGTTGCTAAGAAACAAGGTTTCTCTGATTTCCAAATTGCACGTGCTCTTTGGAAAGAAGATATGCCAGAAGATGGATCAGATAGGATTCGTAAATACAGAAAGAGTCTGAATATAGTGCCTGTTGTGAAACAGATTGACACTCTAGCTGCAGAATATCCAGCACAGGCTAATTATTTGTATTTGACATACAACGGTACTGAGAATGATGTTAAGTATGTGGGCGACAAGAAATCGGTGATTGTATTAGGATCAGGAGCCTATCGAATAGGCTCTTCTGTTGAGTTTGATTGGTGTTCGGTGAATGCCCTGAAAACTGTGAGAGAAGAGGGTTATCGCTCTGTGATGATTAACTATAATCCTGAAACTGTATCTACAGACTATGACATGTGTGATCGTCTCTATTTTGATGAGTTGACGTTTGAACGTGTGATGGATATTATTGAATTAGAAAATCCTCATGGAGTGATTCTTTCAGTTGGTGGACAAATACCCAACAACTTGGCGGTAAGACTTGACAGTTATGATGTAAATATACTGGGTACACAGGCCGATAAAATTGATAATGCAGAGAATCGTCATAAATTCTCCAGCATGTTGGACGAACTAGAGATTGATCAACCTCGTTGGAAAGAATTGACATCGCTCAGCGATATTGAAAGTTTTGTTGACATTGTTGGTTATCCAGTTTTGGTGCGTCCATCTTATGTGCTTTCGGGTGCTGCCATGAATGTTTGCTCTAACTACGACGAACTGAAGAACTTTCTTCAACTAGCTGCCGATATATCTTCGAAATATCCTGTTGTGGTAAGTGAATTTGTAGAGCATGCCAAAGAGATAGAGTTTGATGCTGTTGCTAATAAAGGTGAGGTTGTAACGTATGCTATATCTGAGCACGTAGAGTTTGCCGGAGTACACTCGGGTGATGCTACTATACAGTTCCCACCACAACGTTTGTATGTGGAGACAGCACGAAAAGTAAAAAAAGTAGCACGAAAGATTGCCAAAGCTTTAGAGATATCAGGGCCTTTCAATATTCAGTTTCTTGCTAAAGACAATGAGATTAGAGTGATTGAGTGTAACTTGCGAGCTTCGCGTTCAATACCGTTTGTGTCGAAAGTGTTGAAGATAAACTTCATTGACCTAGCCACTAAAGTGATGTTGGGATTGGATGTAGAGAAGCCCAACAAGAATGCGTTCGACTTGGACTATGTAGGTATTAAAGCCTCGCAGTTCTCTTTCTCTAGACTGCAAAAGGCCGACCCTGTATTGGGTGTGGACATGGCATCGACAGGCGAAGTAGGTTGTTTGGGTGATACATTTGATGAAGCATTACTCACAGCAATGTTGTCAGTGGGACACACCATTCCTAAGAAGAATGTAATGTTCTCTACAGGACCTGCTGTTTCAAAAGCCGACCTGTTAGAATCTGCAAGATTGTTACATTCCAAAGGATTCAACTTGTTTGCAACTGGAGGTTCACAAAAGTTCTTAGTTGAAAACGGTGTGCCTGCTACTAAAGTGTATTGGCCAAGTGAAAACAAGAGTCCAAACACGATTGAGTTGCTTCAAGAGAAAAAGATTGATATGGTCGTAAATATCCCCAAGAACCTTAGTGTGAGTGAGCTCAAAAATGGGTATATGATTAGACGTACATCCATTGATTTTAATATCCCTCTTATTACCAATACTCGTTTAGCAAGAGCATTCATTCAAGCATTCTGTAATATGGATGTGAACGATATTGAAATAAAGAGCTGGGATGAATTTCATTAAGTATTGAATTAAGATTTAATATTCTATATATAAGATACTCTTAAAGAGTATTTTATCTCTAACATTTATGTCTCGAGATTTGACAGATATAAAAACGCCCTTCAAATGATAGTTGAACATCATTTAAAGGGCGTTTTGTTTTATTCTGAATAGATTAAAATCCCTGATTAATCCTCCGTTTTTGCAGCATTGTTTTTCTGATAATACTTGCACCACTCTTTCAATCCACAAATATCGCATTTCGGACTGCGTGCAACGCAAATATACCTACCATGAAGTATGAGCCAATGATGTGCTTTTGACAAAAGTTCTCTTGGTATGTGTTTTACTAATTCTCTTTCGCTTTGCAAAGGATTCTTAGAATTATTGGTAAGTCCAATTCTATTGGCTACCCTAAACACATGGGTGTCCACTGCCATTGCTGGTGTATCGAATGCTACTGACAACATTACATTAGCAGTTTTTCGGCCTACACCAGGGAGCGTGATAAGAGAATCAAAATCTGTAGGGACTTCACCATTATAATCTTTCATTAGCTTAGTAGCCATCCCCACCAAGCTCTTCGCTTTATTATTGGGGTAAGAACATGATTTGATGTATTCGAAAACTTCATCTTGCGATGAAGCAGCCATTACTTCAGGCACAGGAAAGGCTTCGAATAGTGCAGGAGTTATCAAGTTTACACGCTTGTCTGTACATTGAGCCGAAAGGATTACAGCTATCAAAAGTTGGTAGTTGTTTTCATAATCCAATTCAGTCTCAGATGATTGTGCGTTTTCTTGAAACCAACTGATTACATTGGTGTAGCGTTCTTTTTTTGTCATAACGGAGTGGGGTGTGAGGTATGGTTGAATAAGTATGCTATTTTTAAAATACAAATAGCTGTTAGCTTTTGGTTAATGGCCAATTACTAACAGCTAATTGATAAAACCTAATACTTATAAATAATCTATTTATCTTTTAATCTTATCTGATAAAGGAATAAACGTTGCACTTAAATCAGGATCTTTCATATCTTTATCCAATGGATACATGGGGCGATTGATACGTTTATAATTCAAGTTTTCCAAGTCTTGATCAACACCGCCTGGCGTCAAAGCCATAATCCAATCGGCACGCATGTCATATAATTCGGGTACTAAATAGCCAATCTTTACTACAAGAATGTCTGTTTCTCTTGGGTTGAGACCTAAACGAGTGAAATCATTTTCATAATGATAGGCAGCACGTGATTTTGTTACAATCACCGAAACATTACCAGATTTTACAACTACAACAACTTGATCTGATCCTTCACTATGTTTGATAGTCATAATCTCACCTTTGATGCGAACGGGTGGAGCAAACCTATCGTCAACTTCAGCACCTGCTGTGGCATCAATTTGAGCACCTACACCAAGCTCTATAGCTTTTTCAACAAAGTCTTTACCTGGTATAGAAGCATAAATAA
>CAYTJC010000217.1:0-3854 GCA_964437875.1 uncultured Dysgonomonadaceae bacterium | reverse complement strand
ATAAGAAAGTTGTTAATAACTATCGAGTTAGTGAAAATTACATGCGTTTACCCTGCCACTGCATGGTAGGCTGGAAGTGAGAAAGGGTCGTTAGCAGCATTTCCGGCAACAGGGTGGGAGGCAAAGCGTACAATTACCATTTCAGCCCTTGGATCAACGTAGATTGTTTGACCATGCACTCCGCGTGCTACAAAAGCACCATGATTATTGTGCGTAATCCACCACATATTGCGATAAGACCAATCTTTTAGACTCTCATATCCCGCTTTGGCAAATGCTTGAGGATTACCACCTCTTTTTATATCCTGAACAACTGATTGTGGAAGTATTTGTTGATTATTGAAATATCCTTCATTTCTAATCATCTCACCAAACAGAGCTGCATCTCTGAGGTTGGCACTGAAACCTCCACCAGCAAATGCAATGCCAGCTCCATCTACTTGATAGTATCCATCGAAATGAGTCCCCAGTGGTTGCCAAATTTTTTCGGAAAGGAGTTGAGGAATGCTTTTACCTGTTACACGAGATACAATCCAACCCATGGCATCTGTATTCACTGTTTTATATCCAAAAGCTTCTCCATGTTGGCCATTGCCTTTCACTGTTTGTAAATATTCAAAGTAATTGGTGGGGCCTTCATAGCCTGCTGGTTTGGGTAGAGGATTACCTGCAGCGGAGAACTTCCATACCTCCGAGTTGGGGTCGGCATAGTCTTCACTGTATTGCAAAGCTGTAGTCATATCCAATATTTGGCGAATGGTAGCATTGCCAAATGCAGAACCTTTTAGTTCCTGTACGTATTCTTGAGCTTGTCTGTTTTCGTCCAACACTCCTTCGGCTACCAACATAGCTCCCAGAGTTCCCGTAAATGTTTTGCTTACAGACATCACTGCGTGTATGCCATCTGCAACCAATCCGCCATCATACTTTTCGTACACAATCTTTCCTTTGTGCAGAACGATGATGCCATCGGTATAATTTTTGGGTAGAGACTCTTTCCAAGTCATTGTTTCACTGCTTCCCCATGGAATAAAAGATACGGTATCTATGTTGTTGTCTATTTGTGAGTATAACACATAGTAATTATCTGTAGCTGCTTTTACAGGTGTTGTAGGCATAAACTGTCGCATATGATTCACGCTATAGCGCATAGCAGGAAACTCAAAGAAGCTGCCATCGGCTACAGATAATACACTGTCTGTATGAGGTGGGAAACCCTTCATCCATCCCATTTTATTGGGATTGGAGTCCTCTGCACTTAAAAAAATTTGTGCATTGATAGAGAGAGTTGAGAAGAGAATAAGTACTAAGGGAATAATTTTTTTCATAGGTATTTATATAATTTTTTTAATAGATGCTGTGCATTTATTCACATCATTGATGGAGACGTGAATAGTAAAGTGAGAAAAAGCGTATCTCTTTTAATTGAGAATACGCTTTATATAGCATTTGGGTTGTTGTATTAGTTTAGAAAGGGTTTGTTTTATATCTTTATTAAACGCTCAATCCTTGTTTTAAGATAAGTCCTTCTCAATATCTAAACTCCTAAAATTTGCTACACCAAAGGGAATATGAACCATTGGGATGTTGTCAACTTGTTTTAAGTTGTTTATTTGATCATCGAAGTAGATATGTGGTTTCATTACTTCGAGTATTCTTTTCTTGTCTATTCCACCCAAGAAGAAGGCTTCATCTACTGTAATATTCCAACTCTTTAGAGTATTTATCATTCGTTCATGTGAGGGGGCACTTCTAGCCGTAATAATTGAAGTCTTGAGTATTTTCGTATATGTTTTGTCTTGCATCTGTTTGTCACGCTCCATCATTTGAAGGTAGGCTATTTTCTGAAATAAATCTGTAAGCGGACCATTTTTATGTGGTTTTGAAACTTTTTGTGTTTCTGCATCATGAAACATATCTAAGTTTCCAGTTTTCTTTAATACTGCTTCTGCTTCGTCATCTATAATTACTCCATCAAAATCAAAAGCTAATCTCAACTCTGTGTCGTTTTCGTCATCTTGAATTATTGTGTTTATAACTCGTCCTGCTGGTAGTCCATTTATTAACAGCATTTTGCACATCTTCTTTATTAGCTGATAGAAAGAGAGATGCATTAAACGCATTGATGTACTCGAAAGGGGGTTTGCCAGAGAAAAAAGCTGCTCTTGTAATCTTAAGCTTATACTCTTGAATAGAATGGAATACTCGCAAGCCTGTTTCGGGACTATTACGTGAAAGCAATACAACTTCTACAGGTTGATCTTCAAGAAAAGAATCGTTTAGGCTTAGAAATCGTCTGATAAATGAGAAGGCAACACCTTTTTTAAGTGTTTTGTCAATATGTTTCTCTTGGTATTTACGATATTCTATTTCTCCTTTGTCTCGAAATACTTTGTCAGACTCGGTTAAATCAAAAAGGGCACTTGATGCAATGCCTATAACTAATTTTTTATCAATTGGATATGCCATTTGTTTTTATAGATTAGCAGTTACTCAATATGTAAAGATAAGAAAATCATTTCATATATAAACCTCTTCAGATATTGATAAAATTATAAGTATTAAAAAAGCGTACTCTCAATCAATGAGAATACGCTCTATAGTACTTCAATCTGTAATAGTTATTTACTTAAACTCACTAAATATAACCTCCTTAAATATCTCGCTCACAGTTGGATGTGGAAATACAACTTTCTTCATCTCCTCCAATGTCATCTCTTGTTCTATGGCCAAACAAGCACCGTAAATCATTTCGCTGCTTGGGTTACCAAATAGGTGTACACCTAATATTTCGTCATACTTCTCACCAATCAACACTTTGCAAAAACCACTGAAGCGTTCGTTTTCAATTGCAAATCGTCCTGCATAGGTCATGGGTAGTTTTGCTGTTTTGTAGGTAAGGCCTTTTTCTTTGGCACTCTCTTCTGTTTCGCCCACACCAGCTACTTCGGGGGTAATATATACCACTCCAGGAATAGCTTTGTAGCTCATCACATCGTCGCCACCTGTAATGTTGTTTACCACAACTTCGCCTTCGCGACTGGCCGTATGCGCCAAGAGTGAGAACCCTGTTACATCGCCCGCAGCAAACACATTGGCTACATTGGTACGCATTTTCTCATCCACTTTGATACCGCCTCTGTCCAACTCTATGTTCAAGTTCTCCAATCCAACACCTTTGGTCACGGGGCGACGACCAACGCTCAGTAATATTTTCTCTCCTTCTATGGTTTCACTCTTGCCATCTTTTTCAAAAGTAACTTTATTGCCATCTACTTGTGTAACTTTGGCTTGCATGTGGAAATCAATTCCCTTTTTCGCAAAATAATCGCGCACCATAGCTGAAATCTCGCCATCTAATCCACCTAATATTTCGGGAAGCATCTCCACCACTGTTACTTTGGTGCCCAATCCTTGATAGAAACAAGCAAACTCCATCCCAATAACACCACCACCAATCACAACGAGTGATTCGGGGCGTTCTTTCATTTCCAAGATCTCACGATTGGTCAATATTATATCTCCTGCCTCCTTCAATCCTGGTATGGGTGGCACAGAAGCTTCTGAACCTGTACAGATCAATACATTTTTACCAGTGTATTTTTCGCCATTGCACGAAACTACTACTCCCTCGTCGTTTCTACTTTCAAGAACAGCCTCTCCTTCAACAACTTCTACCTTATTCGATTTCATTTTCATTTTCACGCCACCAACCAACTTGCGAACCAGCTTGTTCTTTCTAGCAACCATCTTGCTGTAGTCGAAACTTACATTGTCTGCCAATATACCGAACTTATCGCCTTCAAGTGCATGTTCATACATTTTGGCACTATATAGCAGTGCTTTTGTAGGGA
>CAYTJC010000216.1:0-3859 GCA_964437875.1 uncultured Dysgonomonadaceae bacterium | reverse complement strand
TTATAAGAATGTATATGACAAAGAGTCGAAAGCTGTACGTCCGAAAGATAGCAAGGGCAACTTCATGACCCCATTCGACCCATACGAACTGGCACATGCCGACTCTGATGTGGGCGGACACTACACCGAGGGTAATGCTAGGCAATATACTTGGCACGTGTTGCAAGACATGCCAGGTCTGATAGATTTGATGGGTGGAAAAGAGGAAGCTGGTGTGATACTAGACTCCTTGTTTTACACCACCACAGAAACCACGGGTCAACTGTCTGACGTAACTGGCCTGATTGGTCAATATGCACATGGCAACGAGCCAAGTCATCATGTTACGTATATCTATCCTTACTTAGATCGCCCGAAAGAGGCTCAAAAGTTAATTCGCCAAATTAGTACAGACTTCTACAAAGCACAACCAGACGGATTAATTGGCAACGACGACTGCGGACAAATGTCTGCATGGTTCCTGTTCTCATCTATGGGCTTCTACCCTCTAGACCCTGTGAGTGGCGAGTATGTAATTGGTGCTCCGCAAGTACCCGAAGCAACTATTCCGTTTGCAAATGGAAAAACATTTACAATGAAGGCCGAGAACTTATCGGTAAACAACCTATATGTAGAGAAGATTGAGCTGAATGGCAAACCCTACACTAAGAAAACCATTTCGCACCAAGACATAATTGATGGTGCAAACCTGGTGTTTTACATGACAGACAATTCTGAAGAGTAAATCTTTATTTAAGGTTACCTCATACAACACTAAAACCCGCTTTTACTTTGATAAGTAAGGCGGGTTTTTTGTTTAAGCGCACCATCGGGATTGTTGTATCAGATATATTGACTCAGCGTAACTGCTATCGGATCAGTTTGGATAATACTACAGTTTCTTATAGGTTTCACGCACAGCTTTCTTTTCGTAAAAGGTGATGCCAATACCAATCAGTATAAACACTCCCCCAATGGCTTTCTCTAGTGTGATGACTTCATCTAGGAAAAACCACGCCAAGATACTTGCAAACACCACCTGACTGAGCAAAGAGAGCGAAAGACGGGTTGCTCTCATCCGTTTGGTAGCATAGCTAATGAGCAACCAAGCAAGTAGCTGGCTCACCAGACCTTGTACCAAGAGAGAAATCCATGCATGAGTGGAGAATCCCCACAAAGGTTGATTCGCTACTATATTGATGACCAATAAAAACAGGGCACTACTTGTTGAACTAACTGTGATGAATGAAACTACTTCCATTTTGTTTAAAACCTCCTTACTCAAGAGAATATAGAGTGCATAAAAGAATCCAGAAAAAATGCCCAACATAAATCCTCTATCGAACGAGAGACTCAAGAAAATATCAACGCCAATAAAAACAGCTATACCCACCATTGCGACAACCGTTCCTATCCAAAATGAACGGCACAGAAAGTGAAAGAAAAAAGATGATTGTGTCAGCTCTTGACAAAGTAGCTGGCTTATTAGGCAACACCCGTTCAGTTTGCAAAAAGTATTATGTACATCCGCTTATATTGCAGTTGTATGAAACGCAATCTTTAAAAAAGTATCTCACCCAACTAGACAACATTGAAAAGAACGATAATAAAGCAGGACTTACTCACGAAGAGGAAGTGATATTAACCTTACTTGAAAATGAACACCTATAATAAACAACAAAATCGCTCCCCACACATAGGTGAGAAACGATTTGTTCTAAATTATCATATTGCTTGCAGTGCAAGTTTTCAATCAACGTTGCCACAAAATTAGATTAGTCTCTAACGGCACCGATAACCCCTCGAAACTTGGAATTATGCGTGGCGTATAGTCAGAAGCAGAACGCAAGGAAGGGACTGATACTTTATAACTGTATTCTCTGTCATGTCCCTTGGGCATTTTAGTCAACTTCATCTCAGCAACAGTAGGTGATGCTCCACCTATTCCGTCTGCAAATAGTTGTACTTGCACAGTTTCGGGATTGATTGCTCCAAAATCAACTTTCACTTCAAATTCGTGCTGTTTATCAGTCGATTTAATAGACACCTCTCCAAAACGGATTTCTCCCCAATGTTGATTGAGTGAATTGAGCAAAGTGGATATCTGTTTCCCTACTTTTCCATTGTTAGCAACTCTAGCTTGGTAAGCTTTTGCAGCTGGAAGATAGTGACTTTCGGTATATTCCCTCACAGTTCTATCGGCCGAGAAACGAGGTGTTAGTTGTGCCATACTCTCACGCATGCGTTCAACCCAACGAGTGGGTATTCCTTTTTCATTGCGATTGTAAAACTCAGGAATTACTTCGTTTTCTAATAGATCGAATAACTGCTCAGATTGTTCAGCATCCCAAACTGGGTCGTCCCCATGTTCCTTACCATCGCCAATGGCCCATCCCACATCTGAAGAATAAGCTTCGGCCCACCAACCATCTAATTCCGACAAGTTGATACCACCATTTACAAGTACCTTCATTCCACTCGTTCCGCTCGCCTCCCAAGGGCGACGCGGAGTGTTTATCCACACATCAACACCTTGCACTAAGTTTTCGCCTACATGCATATCATAGTCGCTCAAGAACATGATAGGCATGTGTGCTCCATTGTCTCTAATGAAATGTATCCATTTCTTAATTAAATCTTGCCCTGGCCCATCGTTTGGATGTGCTTTACCAGCTATAACCAATTGAACGGGATAGGTAGGGTTGTTTAACAAACGAAGTAGTCGCTGCGGATTGTGCAACAATAAGTTGGGTCGCTTATAAGTAGCAAATCGTCGGGCAAAACCAATTGTTAATACTGCTGGATTGAATAGGCGTTCAGCCTTTTTTACTATTTCCTCAGATTGATTTGCACCCTTCAACTGTCGGGCAAAATGTTTGCGGGCAAACTCAACAAGTGTTTCATTGGCATTAGTTCGCATTTTCCAAAGTACCTCATCCGGTACTTTGCGAATATCTTCCAAATGTTTGTTCATTCCTAGCCAGCGGTCCTTTCCACATGCATCTGTCCATATTTCATCGGCCTCTTTAGAGTCCCATGTGGGCATGTGAACACCATTGGTTACATGGTTTACAGGGACCTCTCCAGTTGGCCAACCGGGAAATAGAGGACCAAATATATTTCTACTAACCTCGCCATGCAAACGGCTAACACCATTGATATCTCCACTCCCGCGAATGGCCAAGTAAGCCATATTGAAAGGCTCTGAAGCATCATCAGGGTTTTTTCTACCCAATGCCAACAACTGATGCGTACTGATGCCAAGTAGCTTCTCTGCATATTCACCCAAATATTGTTCTACAAGGTGGGGAGGGAACAAATCGAATCCAGCTGGCACAGCAGTGTGTGTAGTAAACAAGTTTCCTGCTCTTGTTGCTGTGAGAGCGACATCAAAGGGTTCCCCTGTTTTCTCCATAAAGCTACGCGCACGCTCCAAAATGGCCATTGCTGCATGCCCTTCGTTTAAGTGACACACCTCTGGATCAATGCCAAGCTCCTCTAACAAGCGCCATCCAGCAATACCCAATATCATCTCTTGTTTAAACCTCAACTCAGTACCACCTCCATACAGTTCACTGGTTATACTTCTGTCTGTAGGAAAATTCCCGAGGTCGTTGCTATCTAACAAGTAGAGTTTTACTCTTCCTGCCGATGCTTTCCAAACACGCACCCATTGGGGAAAACCTGGGAGATCAAATTTCAATCGCATCCACTCTCCATTAGCTCTTCTCAATGGGGTAATGGGTAGTTGTCCAGGATCATTGTAGGGATAAAGTGCTAATTGATTACCATCGGCATCAATTTTCTGTCGAAAATATCCTTGTTGGTACAACAAGCCAACACCAACGACTGGCACACCCAAGTCGCTTGCTGTCTTTAG
>CAYTJC010000215.1:0-3872 GCA_964437875.1 uncultured Dysgonomonadaceae bacterium | reverse complement strand
CATGGGATAAGGATTACCTTATCAAATTATTGCAAATTTGATGCGTTGACCCTGGCTAGCTCCCAGCTTAGTCTGATTTTATTAAGTATTTACATATTGCAAAGCTTCTACTAACAAAAAAAGGCTCAAATTTCTATTACTGGATAATTTAGTTGCATAGACAACTTTATTTATTTATCTTTGTCTGAACAAGAATGAAAAATTCACCTGAAATATTTAAGCAGGTGTTTTTTTATTATACACAAAAAATGACTTTATTGTATATCAATACTAAATTCACTCAATTCATATTATGAAACAAATAGACGGACATATTTCTCAAATTATTGGTCCAGTTGTAGATGTTTACTTCGATCTCTCAGACAATAACGGAACAACCCTCCCTTCAATAAATGACGCACTCTCAATAGCTAGACCTGATGGGAGTTTTCTGATTGTTGAAGTGCAGCAGCACATTGGTGAAAACGTAGTGAGAACAGTTGCTATGGATTCAACTGATGGATTGAGACGTAATATGACTGTTGTAGCTACAGGTAGTCCTATTAATATGCCATCTGGGATTCAAACCAGAGGCAGACTGCTCAATGTAACTGGCGACCCAATTGATGGATTACGATCACTTGAAAAGCGTGAAGACAACCCCATTCACCGCGAACCTCCTAAATTTGAAGACCTATCAACATCTACAGAAGTTTTGTTTACAGGAATTAAGGTGATCGATTTAATTGAGCCTTATTCCAAAGGGGGGAAAATTGGACTATTTGGTGGTGCTGGTGTTGGTAAAACTGTTTTGATTCAAGAGTTGATAAATAACATAGCCAAAGGGCAGGGAGGCTTTTCTGTATTTGCCGGTGTTGGCGAACGCACACGTGAGGGAAACGACCTTTTGCGTGAAATGATTGAGTCGGGTATTATAGATTATGGCGATGAGTTTAAGAAAAGCATGATGGAAGGCCATTGGGACTTATCAAAAGTTGACTATGATGCAGTTGAAAAATCACGTGCTACTCTCATATTTGGGCAGATGAATGAACCGCCTGGAGCACGCTCTTCGGTTGCTCTCTCAGGCCTTACGGTTGCGGAGTCTTTTCGTGATATAAATACAGGAGAAAAAGCAGATATACTTTTCTTTATAGACAATATATTCAGATTTACACAAGCTGGGTCGGAAGTATCAGCCCTGCTAGGCCGAATGCCATCGGCTGTTGGATATCAACCAACACTTGCCACAGAGATGGGCGCAATGCAAGAGCGCATTACCTCTACCAAAACAGGCTCTATTACATCTGTACAAGCCGTATATGTCCCTGCTGACGATCTCACAGACCCTGCACCCGCAACAACATTCTCTCACCTTGATGCTACAACAGTGTTAAGCAGAAAGATATCGGGATTGGGTATTTTTCCTGCGGTAGATCCGCTAGAATCATCATCACGTATTTTGACTCCCGAAATAGTTGGTCAGGAACATTACGACACAGCTCAAAATGTAATTCAAATATTACAGAGAAATAAAGAGCTGCAAGACATTATCTCTATTCTAGGAATGGAAGAGCTATCAGATGAAGATAGACTTACAGTAAGCCGTGCGCGTAAAGTGCAACGTTTTCTCTCGCAACCCTTTCATGTGGCCGAACAATTTACAGGCCTGCCTGGTGTGATGGTTTCTGTTGAAGAAACAATTAGGGGGTTTAAAATGATTCTTGAAGGAGAGCTAGACGAGTACCCTGAAATGGCGTTTTTGAATGTGGGAACAATAGACGATGCAATTGCCAAAGGCAAAAGGTTAATGGACGAAGCAAATAAATAAATCTACAACTAGCTTGAACACTCTTATATTAGAAATTTACACACCTAGTGGCGTTCTTTTCAATGGAGAAGTAACTTCAGTTACTTTGCCTGGTACAAAAGGAATTTTCACTGTATTGTATAATCATGGTGCTATTATCTCTTCATTATCAGAGGGGAAACTAAAGTATTTAATCGATAAAAAGATATCTACTATTGAAGTTACAAGTGGGTTTGCCGAAGTGAAGAAAAATGTGGTTACAGTGTGTTTAGAAACAGTTATAAAATGAAGAAACTAAGACGAAAATTTATACTCTTACTTACAATCTTTGTTGTTTTTTTGGGGTTTGGAGCTTGGCTCATTCTCATTCACTTTTTCCCTTCTTTTGCATTTTATGATTATCCATTGATTCCATTATTCTTTTATACAGTGGGTATTGTGTCTATATATATATTAACGAGATTGAAAATTGACAAGCCTAATAAACTGCTAAATACATTTATGCTCATTCGAGGTATCAAGATGTTCTTGGCAATTCTTATTGCTATAGCTTATTGGTTGCTTGATCGTGCCGAAATAAAAAGTTTTGCTATCATGTTAGTTGCTTTCTATCTATGTTACCTATTTATAGAAACATACATTTATATACAGATAGAAACCTGGAACAGAAAGAATATTACTTCACAGATTAAAAAGGAGGATTATGCAGAAAAAGTTTAATCTTATATTTTTGCTTGTTTTTTTTGTTTCTTTTCTGCCTTTAGACATATCTGCACAAGAACCATCTGCAAATATCGCTACCTACGCTGTGGAAGAAGAGTTAAATGTGAAAGATCTGATTTTAGAACATCTTTCAGATACTTACGAGTGGCATCTATTTACAATAAATGAAAAATCGATAACTATACCGCTCCCTATAATTTTATATAGCAAAGCACACGGTCTGAATGTTTTCTCATCATCTAAATTAGAGAATAAAAGATCGCTCTACAACCATTTCTATATAGCTACTAGTGGGGAATATCAAGGAAAAGTTGTTGAAAGAAACGCTCTTGGCGAAGAGGTACGTCCACTAGACCTCTCTTTGACTAAGAATGCCGCATCGCTTTTGATTAGCTCACTGCTACTTATTATAGCTATTCTAAGTGTGGCACGAAATTATAAGAATGACTCTCTGAAGGGAGAAAAGGGTTTTACTGGAGCCATGGAGTTTTTGATATATAGTATGACCAACGAGGTAATTAAGCCCTCAATAGGTAGGAAGTATAAGAAATATGCCCCTTACGTATTAACACTTTTCTTTTTCATCCTTTTCAATAATCTTTTAGGCTTAATACCCATCTTTCCTGGTGGAGCTAACGTTACGGGCAATATATCTGTTACGCTAGTGCTTGCACTTTTCACCTTTTTGTTGGTAAATTTCACGGGGTCAAAAACATTCTACAGAGATTTATTTTGGCCCGATGTGCCTGTGTTTCTCAAAGCACCTTTTCCACTCATGCAAATTATTGAGTTGGTAGGAACAATCACAAAACCATTTGCACTGATGATTCGTCTGTTTGCAAACATTACAGCAGGTCACTCTATAGGGTTAGGATTAACAAGTGTGGTTTTTGTTACGGTAAGTCTTGGACCGGCAATCAATGGAAGCATGAGTCTTATCTCTGTACTTTTCAATATATTCATTTTCTTTTTAGAAATACTAGTAGCGTTCATTCAGGCCTATATATTCACAGTGCTCACGTCGGTATTCATTGGCATGGCCAGAAATCCCGAGCCTGTAAGAAAAGAAAAAGTGAAGTCAAACTAAAAATATACAAGCAAATAATTAATAATTTAAACAAAAAACTATGTTACTATCAGTATTATTACAAACCGCAGGATCAACTGACTATAGTTCAATCGGTATTGCGTTAGCAATTGCATTATCAGTAATTGCTGCTGGATTAGGAATTTCTAAAATTGCTACTGCAACAATGGAAAATATGGCACGTCAACCAGAAGTTGCACCAGACTTGCGTATGAGCATGATTATTGCTGCTGCTTTAATTGAGGGTGTTGCTCTATTTGCTATCGTTGTTTG
>CAYTJC010000214.1:2921-3874 GCA_964437875.1 uncultured Dysgonomonadaceae bacterium | reverse complement strand
TGGCTGCCCTAAAAGCAATAAACTCGCTCATCTTAGACATATCAATGCCGTAGCAATCGGGATATCTAATTTGTGGTGAAGAAGATACCACAACAATCTTCACAGGATCTAGCCTATCAAGAATCTTAATGATACTTTGCTTCAATGTTGTGCCACGCACAATACTATCGTCTATAATAACCAGCGAGTCTTTGTTGCGCCTCAACGAGCCATAAGTAACATCATACACGTGAGCAGCCAAATCGTTGCGAGTGGTGCCCTGTGCTATAAATGTGCGCAATTTTATATCTTTTATCGCTACTTTCTCAGACCGCACGCGTTTCGACAATATATCTTCAATCTCCTTTTTAGACAAATTGTTGCAGTTCTCTGAAATAAGTACTGCTCGCTCATGATTGAAATGATTTTCCAGCCCTTCCAACATACCCAAGTAAGCCACTTCAGCAGTATTGGGAATAAAGGAAAAGACAGTATTATCAAAGTCATGGTTAATGATATCGAGAATGTTGGGAATCAATAGTTCGCCCAATTTCTTTCGTTCGCGGTATATATCATAGTCCGAACCGCGCGAAAAGTAGATACGCTCGAAAGAACAAGGTGTTACTTCATTTGGTTCTACAATTTGAGAAAGATAATAAGAGCCATCTTTCTTTAAAACCAATGCCTCGCCAGGTTGCAATTCCTTTATATCTTCCATCTTCAGGTTGAAGGCGGTTTGAATAACAGGACGTTCTGAAGCAACAACTGCCACTTCATCATCTATGTAGTAAAAGGCAGTTCTAATGCCCCAAGGATCGCGCATGGTGAATGAGTCGCCACTGCCCACCAATCCGCTCAACACATATCCACCGTCCCAAAGTTTGGCCGCTCGTTTCAACAGAAATGGAATGTCAAGTTCACTTTCTATCTTCTTGGTCAGTTCCTGACCGTTTTTATACGTGTCTTTATATTTA
>CAYTJC010000214.1:0-2911 GCA_964437875.1 uncultured Dysgonomonadaceae bacterium | reverse complement strand
ATTTATCGTACTGATATTGCACTTCTCTATCAAGATAATGTCCCAATAGCTCGAGAATTACAAAAGTATCTGCAAAGTCACGTGGATGTTGCCCTTCCGACAAAAGATGTTGAAACATCTCTTCCACATTGGTCATATTGAAGTTGCCCGCAAGCGCCAAGTTGCGCGAAGCCCAGTTGTTTCTTCTCAGAAATGGGTGTACATAAGAAAGCGAAGTCCTACCCGTAGTGCTATAACGCAAGTGTCCCAAGAAAAGCTCACCAGCATAAGGCACATTCTTTTTCGCATAATCCACATCTTGCAGTTTATCCACTGGGAAATGGCTAAATGCTTTGAGCACATTGCCGAACACTTCTGAAATAGCACCCGAACCAAGAGCACGTTCACGGAAAATGAACTCGCTACCTGGCGATGGGTCTAGTTTTACTACTGCCAATCCCGCACCTTCTTGTCCGCGATTGTGTTGCTTCTCCATCAATAGGTAGAGCTTGTCTAACCCATATTGCCACGTACCGTATTTCTTTTTGTAGAACGAGAGGGGCTTCAATAATCTAACCAAAGCTATCCCGCACTCATGTTTTATTGCATCTGCCATCTGTATATCTATTAAGATACAAATTTAAGGTATTTGCGACAGGATGTAGCATGAATGGATATAAAAAAAATAAAAACTATAAACCAATAATTGGAAACCTCCCAACTATTTTTCGTCAACTATTTCAAGATTATGTATCTTTGCTGTGGCACATTACCACATTAACAACAGAATAAAGAACAATATATATATATGCAGTGGACAAAATTATTATCAACCAAGCGATTCGGCATGGAGGGCTATTACAACAAGCGCAAACACGACCGAACAGAATACCAACGTGATTATGATAGGCTTATTTTCTCATCGCCCTTCCGACGACTGCAAAACAAAACACAAGTATTCCCACTGCCTGGCAGTATATTTGTGCACAACCGCCTCACTCACAGCCTAGAGGTGGCTAGTGTGGGGCGCTCCATTGGCAACAATGTAGGCAAAGCATTGCGAAGCAAGTATTCAGACACAGAAGCACACTTCGAAGAGATTGGCGACATTGTATCAGCAGCATGCTTGGCGCACGACTTGGGCAACCCTCCTTTCGGACATTCAGGCGAAAAGGCCATTGGCACATTTTTCTCAGAAGGAAAAGGACAAGAACTAAAAGAAGAGGTGGAAAAAGAAGGTGGTCGATGGGCAGATTTCACCCACTTCGAAGGAAACGCCAATGCTATCCGCTTGCTCACCCACCAGTTTGTGGGTCGCCGCCCAGGAGGTTTTGTGATGACCTACTCCACGCTTGCCTCCATTGTCAAATATCCCTACTCATCAGAGTTAAGCGGCGAAAAGCAGAAATTTGGTTTCTTTGCCTCAGAAGAAGAGAGTTATCTCAAAATAGCCAACGATTTGGGCATACTGCAAATCAAAAAAAATCCCATACACTACGCCCGTTACCCCTTGGTGTATTTAGTGGAAGCAGCCGATGATATTTGCTATCAGATTATGGACATTGAAGATGCACACAAACTGAACATAGAAACAACTGAGAAAACCATACAAATGTTTCTCCAGTTTTTCGAAGGCGATAGATTGGCATCTGTTACCCGCAACTTAGAGTTGGTGGACGATGTGAATGAAAAGATTGCTTATTTGCGTTCCAGCATTATTGGTTTGTTAGTGATAGAATGCGCCAATGTTTTTTTGCGAAATGAAGAAAAGATTCTCAACGGCATCTTCCAAGGGTCGCTTATCAAGAATATCTCAGTGGTTCCACTAAATGCATACAACCAATGCACACAGTTTGCAGTAGCAAATATCTACAAAGCCAAAGAGGTATTAGACATTGAGTTGGCAGGCTATCAAATCATCGGGTCGTTGCTCGAAAGACTTATCGATGCCATACAAACACCCACACACGCCTACTCCACTATACTACTCAATCGTGTACCTGAACAATACAATATGTATGCTGAGAGCCTTACCGAACGAGTGCAAGCAGTGATAGACTTTGTGTCGGGTATGACCGATGTGTATGCACTTGATTTGTATAGAAAAATCATTGGAATGGATGTCCCCTTGATATAATCACAACTATCAAACTGATATATTAAAAGTATGTTTGAGTTATTAATGAAATCGTTTTGATAGCATTAATTTCATTTTATGTTTGGAGTGTGGTTTTTTTATAATAGTATCAGATTTAAGGTTAATAAGCATTGGCAGCATGTCGTAACATCACACTGTCTGTTTTATTTTAATCTATCAAGTAAAACACTACTATAATCGTTATCTTTTATGCCCAATAAAGAATATGAAAGTAGTAATGACAGAAAACGGGCAACTATTTCCGCAAGAAATAAAAGCATTCTCTTCATTTATGCTCAATTTTATTTACCTTTGAGGTGCTAATAAAAAAAGGAAAAATGAAAAAGAGTAAAATATTTACATATACTTGTGCAATTGCAATTTTGCTATTATTTATGCAATGTACAACAAACAAAAAAGAGTTGCACATAGAGCTCACAAAAAGAGCTGCGGAACTAAACCTATCTACACCAGTTGTACTGGAGACACATACAAGATTTGATAGTGTGAGTGTTACTCCTGACAATGTGTTTCAATATTTCTACACCATTACCAATATAGAAAATCCGAGTCAATTGATGCACGACCACAAAGACAACATTATTAAGAACATGGATGCTATGTACAGCACAGACAAATCGCTCCAATTCTTTATACAAAACGAAGTTACGATGAAGTATATCTATAGAGACACAATACAGAATGTGATAGATGTGATAACAATAGAGACCAATAAATACAATAAATAGCAAACAACACTAAAACACGCTACTATTATGATGAATAGGTACTTTT
>CAYTJC010000213.1:0-3884 GCA_964437875.1 uncultured Dysgonomonadaceae bacterium | reverse complement strand
AGTTCGAACTCTCTGTTGATATGGAAACAGCTGCCAATGATGTGCGCGACAAAGTGTCTGTAGCACAAAGATATTTACCACGCGATGTTGACCCTCCCACTGTGGCTAAGGCAGATGCAGATGCAGAACCTATTATGCAAATTACAGTGCAAAGTAATTTGCGCTCGTTGTTGGAGCTGACCGAGATTGCTGAACTTACCGTAAAAGAGCGTTTGCAAACTATCCAGAATGTGAGCTCTGTTGCCATTTGGGGCGAAAACCGATACGCAATGCGTTTATGGCTCGACCCTGTGAAGATGGCTGCCTACAAAACAACTCCTATGGAGATAAAAGCTGCTTTAGACAGAGAGAATATTGAGCTTCCTGCCGGTAGCATTGAGGGTGATGATATTGAACGTTCCATTCGCACACTCGGCTTGATGCTAACTCCTGCAGAGTTCAACAATCTGATTATAAAAGAAGACAACTATCGTATTGTTCGTTTTGGCGATGTGGGCTTTGCTGAATTAGATGCGGAGAACCGCAAAAATATCTTGCGACGCAATGGTATTCCAATGGTAAGTACGGTAATTATTCCACAACCTGGCGCCAACCAAATTGAAATTGCTGATGAAGTGCGTGTTCGTCTTGAACAAATGAAAAAAGATCTACCCGATGATGTGATTGTTGAGGTGGCTCACGATAGTACACGCTTTATCCGTGCATCTATTTCGGAAGTGCAAACCACAATCTATATTGCATTTGCGCTGGTTGTAATCATTATATTTCTGTTTTTGCGCGATTGGCGTGTTACCATTATCCCCACCATAGCCATACCCGTTTCTTTGATTGGAGTATTCTTTATCATGTACATGGCTGGTTTTTCCATCAATGTGCTCTCTATGCTTGCCATAGTTTTAGCAGTAGGGCTAGTGGTAGATGATGCTATTGTGGTTGTCGAAAATATCTATCAGAAAATTGAAAAAGGAATGAAGCCTCGCGAGGCTGCTATCGAAGGTTCACAAGAGATTTTCTTTGCTGTTGTATCTACAACTATTACATTAGTAGCTGTGTTTTTCCCTATTGTTTTCTTGGAGGGAATGACAGGACGCTTGTTCCGTGAGTTTAGTATTGTTGTCTCTGGTGCAGTAATCATATCTTCTTTTGTAGCTCTTACTTTCACACCTATGTTGGCATCAAAGATGTTGGTGAAAAGAGAGAAGAAGAATTGGTTTATGCTCAAATCAGAACCTTTCTTTGAGAAGATGAATAGTACCTACGAAAAATGGTTGGTTTATTTTATTGATCATAAGAAACTGGTGATTCCTATTTTTGCTGCTACTCTTGTACTTATATTTGTATTTTTCAAATCTATTCCAGCCGAGATGGCACCTTTGGAAGATCGTTCTCAGGTGATGGTGCGAACCAATCTTCCCGAGGGGGCAACTTACGAATACACGCGTGATTATACTAATCGTATATCGCACATTGTTGACTCTTTAGCTCCCGAAAAGGAATCGAACATGACCATCATCTTTGGCACATTTGGTATGGTGCGGCTCACATTGCCCGATATGACTGAACGCGAAAGAAGCCAAATGGAGATTGCCGATGAACTATCGAAAGGAGTAAGACCCGAAACTGCTGCTCGTGCATTTGTACAACAGCAATCCACCTTTGGTGGAAGACGTGGCGGAATGCCGCTCCAATATGTTTTGCAAGCCCCAACACTTGATAAATTGGAAGAGTTTATACCACCCTTTATGGCAAAGGTGAATGAAAGCCCCTATTTCCAAATGGCCGATGTGAACTTGAAGTTCTCTAAACCCGAAACCCGTATTGTGATTGATAGAGACAAAGCAGCGCTATTGGGTGTAAGCACGCGCGATATTGGACAGACATTGCAATACGCACTGAGTGGTCAACGCATGGGTTATTTTTATATGAATGGAAAGCAGTATCAGATATTAGCAGAAATCAATCGACAACAGAGAAATACTCCGTTGGACTTGAAGTCTATTTATCTGAAGAATAATCAGGGTACTATGATTCAGATGGACAACTTAGTCAAGTTGGAAGAGTCTGTTGCACCACCACAGTTATATCGTTACAATAGATTTAACTCTGCCACTATTTCTGCAGGACTTGCGCCTGGTTATTCACTAGGCGAAAGTATTGATGAGATGGACCGTATTGCCAAAGAAACACTCGATGATACTTTCCGCACAGCACTGGAGGGAGAGTCGCGCAGCTTTAGAGAAAGTTCTTCGAGCTTGATGTTTGCATTTCTGTTAGCATTGGTTCTCATTTTCTTAATTTTAGCGGCACAGTTCGAGAGTTTCAAAGACCCTTTTGTTGTTATGCTAACGGTTCCTTTGGCCGTAACAGGAGCACTATTCTTTATGTGGGCGTTTGGTGTAACCATGAATATTTATAGTCAAATTGGTATAATCATGCTCATTGGGTTGGTTGCCAAGAATGGTATTCTTATTGTTGAGTTTGCCAACCAGCGTCAAGAGAATGGTCTCAATAAGTTGGAGGCCATACAGGGTGCAGCCGTTCAGCGTTTACGACCAATACTTATGACAAGTATCTCTACCATATTAGGGTTGCTTCCATTGGCATTAGCATCAGGCGAAGGTGCCAATGGCCGTATTGCTATGGGCGTTTCTGTTATTGGAGGATTGCTTGTATCTACTTTGCTCACCCTTTTTGTAGTGCCAGCCATGTATATGTTTATTTCAACCCATCGAAAAGATAGAGATATTGAAAGGGCTGAAAAATTATCAAATGAAGATTGAAATGAAAAGAGTTTTTAGTTTTATAATACTGTTCCTATTGTTCTCCTTCTCTTATTCCATAATTGGTCAAGTTATCAGCTTAGAAGAGTGCTTACGAATTGGATTGGAGCAGAACTTCGATATTAGAATCAGACGCAACGAGCAGTCCATTTCTGATAGAAATGTTACTTGGGGAAACGCTGGGTTATTACCAACAATAGATGCCAATACCGGATATAACTTGAAAAGTGACAATGCTAACCAGACTCCTGCTGATGGTTCTGAAGAAAATACTTTCCGCAACAATAACACCGAAACACTCAACGCAAGTGTCAATCTGAATTGGACCATCTTTGATGGTTTCAATGCCCAAACCAACCACAAAAAACTGAAAGAATTGAGAAGTGTGGGAGAGTTGAATACTCAGCTTACAGTTGAATCATTTATTGCCAATCTTTCTGCTGAGTATTATAATTTAGTACAAGAAACCATGAGAATGCAAAATCTCAAATCTGCCGTAAAACTATCGGCCGAGCAGTTGCGCATTGTAGAGGCAAGATATCAAATTGGTTCGTTTTCAAGATTAGATTTGCAGCAAGCACGTGTGGACTTCAATGCAGATAGTTCACGTCTGCTTCGCCAATACGAAAAATTGAATTCATCGCGTATAAAGCTCAACGAGTTGATGGGTGTAGAAGATGTAGAAACTGAGTTGGTTGCTGCCGACACTTCTATTACCTTGAAACCCATCGAAGATAAAGAAATTTTATGGAGCAATGTGTTGTCGTCCAATATACTATTGCAGCTCTCACAAAAAGATATTGCATTGAGCCAGCTCGATCTCAAAAGTATCGAGAGTAAATACTATCCCTACGTTAGATTAAACACAGGTTATGGTTTTTCTCATTTCAATTATGATCGTGGTTCATTTGATAAGCAACGTAATTGGGGACCCAATGTTGGTGTTACTGTTGGAATAAACATTTTTGATGGATTCAACAAAAGGCGGGAGCAAAAAAATGCACAAACACGTGTCAAAAACAGACATCTTGAAAAGGAGCAAATGCAATTGGCCATCAAGAGCAACTTCTCCAATATATGGCAATCTTATCTCAACAACTTAGA
>CAYTJC010000212.1:0-3919 GCA_964437875.1 uncultured Dysgonomonadaceae bacterium | reverse complement strand
AACTCTTAATTCTCTCTTCTTGCTTCCCGCAATCTGCCATCTATACACCACCAGGGTGGTAATGAAGTAGAACCCTGTTTGAATCCACAGGCCTATATACTCCTGATCTACCTGGGTAATAGTGGCACCCATGGTGTTTATTTTGATATATCCATTGATGCCAAAGGTGGAGGGGAAGAGATAGCTAAAGGTTGTCCAGAATGCACCCATACTGCTACGTGGCCACGACGAACCCGACAGGAACAAAAAGATAAGCGAGGTGAACAGAAAGAGTACAAAACCTGTTTCCCGATAATGGATAAAGGCAGACAATGTCATTGCAAAAAAGATGGTTGCCAATAAAAAGGGTACTATCAGGATGGCAATGTCTAGGGGGTTGCCAATGTGTGGCAAGTTGAATAGTTTTGGAATCAACCCCAGCACATAGGCTGATACAACAGAGTACCACGTGAAATAGCACAAAGCCTTGCCAACAACTACATGAAAGATAGATCTGCCACTATTGGGTGGAACGAGCAGGTGAAAAGTATTCTCCTCACGCGCCGTACCGGCCGACATGCCAATTCCGAAAAAAAGAGTTTGATGAATCACCAATACAAGCAGTGCGGGAAGCAGAAAACTGGCATAGCCCATGCCCTCGTTATAGAGAATGGTATCTGTGTAGGTGAGCGGCTGAGCTATTACTTCTGCGTTGCGCCCTACGATACCCATATCGTTCAGCCGCTCCAACTTTATCTCATTTCCATGCTCTAGAATAGCAAAGTTGGTGCCCAGTGCCATTGTTCTATAATACAAGAAGCTACTCATATTGGAGTAGGTGGACACGGTAGCTTGTTGCTGTTTGTTTATCTTGTGACTAAAGTCGGCAGGAATATACACCACACCGTATATTTGACTTTTGTAGAAAGAATCTTTCACATCCTCTAGGTTGTCGAAAGTGTGGGTTACATGCAAATCGGGTGTTGCATCTATATTTCTGATGAGCTTACGCGAATGGGCACTATTGGACTGATCTACAACGGCAATTGGCATATCGCGAATTGTCTCGTTGAGGTAGATAGAGCTATAGAGAAGCGGATAGAGAAATGCTGCTCCTAAGAAAATGAGCAGTACACCCGAGTCGTTAAATAAACGACGGTACTCTTCGACCAAAACAGAAAGAATATTCCGTGAGTGTCTGAATTTTTTATTGGGAGAATGCTTCATATCATTCATAGTTGTTGGATTGATTATTTTGCTGGGTGTGTTTAATTGATGAACGCCTTTTTCAACCTCTTATAAATGATGAAAGGCAAAAGAACGAATGCGAATATGGCAGCAAAATAGATAAGAGAATACCTAATGGGGGCACCATTGAGTGCCTCACTCACATATATCTTAAAATAATGACGAATGGGGTGCAGGTGTTGAAAAACTTGTGCACCACGTGGCATGGCTTCGATGGGGAAAGTGAACCCGGTGAAACTTACTCCCAATATTCCATATACAGCCACCAGACTAATAGCTTCGCGCAACGAAGGCAACAAGCCAATAAAGAAAACTCCAATGGCTTGATAGGCTATTACAAACAAAACGGTGGCGAAGGACAACCATACTAAACTGCCATTCATGGGGAAGTGCATGTATTTATACAATACCAAATTGCCACCAATGCCGAGGATTGAAAACAACAGGGTGTAGGGCAAAACTTTTCCTAGCACCACAGCAAACATAGAGTTGTTGGCCGTTTTGAGAAGATCGGAAGTGGTGTTTTGTTTTATTTCATTGCCAATCGTAAACACCGTCATCAACAGTACGAGCATTTGCATAATGCCGGGCAGGAGCATATTGAGCAAATAGACACCATAGTTGGCATACGGGTTGGCAATCATGTGCCCATCGGTGGAAATGGGTTGAACAAGAGCCAATATTTCACTCTCTTCTACTTCTTCACCGCGCAACTCCATCATCTTCTTTTGCACAAAAGCTGCACCCATATTGCTTACATAGGTCAACTCTTTGAAAGTGAGCGAACCTGCCACCATGTAAGCTTGGTTTACATAGAACTGAAAATCGGGTTGTTGTGACGACATCAACTCCCTTTCGAAGTTTCGATCAATCACAAAGAAAGCATATATGTTTCCTCGTTGCATAGCATCGCGCGCTTCATTGTAGTCAACATAGTGATGAATGATTTCCGCTTGCGGAATAGCCTCTATGTTTCTGATGAATGTGCGCGACACATAAGATTGATCCATATCAACCACACCAATGGGCATGGAACGGGGCATACCTTCGCTAAAGAAAGTGAGAAAGAAAATATAACAAAAGATCATGACAAAAACCGACGAAAAGAGATAGATGGGCCTGCCCAACATTCTTCTCCATTCTCTGCGAATAACGGCTAATGTGTCTTCAACTAACTTTTTGAACATTGTGCTGGTTTACTTGATTACTTTTTCCATAATGGCTGACATGCCAGGGCGTAAGTCCTTGATGGGTGTTGTGGGTTTGGCGCGCACTTCAAATGTTTTGGCATCAAACTGGCCAGTGGCTTTAGTGGCTTTCCAAGTAGCATAAGAGGCCAACGCCTTTATGTAGGTTATCTTGAGAGTGACTACTTCATTGAGGGCTGGTATGGTTACTTCTATCTCATTGCCCATTTTTAATTCGCCCAATAGATCTTCTCTCACATTGAAGGAAAACCAGATATCGCTCATGTCCACAATGTTCATGATGGGTGCACCTGTTGCTACCAATTCTCCTGCTGCTGGAAACACCTCGGTGATTTCGCCCGAAATAGGAGAAAGCAAAACAGTCTCGGCCAAGAAAGCCTCCACCTCTTCAATGGCACCCATGGCTTGATCCACCAGGGCCGATGATGCTAACTTGTCTTCTAGGTCTGCACCATTCTTTGCCATGTTGTATTGCGATTTGGCTGCAGCAGCAGTTGCAACAGCTGCTTTGTATTTTGCCTCCACTTCATCACGGTTTTGTGCTGTTACCACTCCTTTTTGGAATAGACGCTCTACCCTATCAAATGATTTCTTGGTGATATCGACACCAATCTCGGCTTTTTGCCACATTTCGTAGGCTCCTTCAATAGTTTCAGAGCGTGCGCCTTTTTTGGCTTTTTGTTGTTGTGCCGTAGCTGCAGATTTGGCTGCAGTGGCTTGTGCTAACTTGGCCCTCACTTCTGGACTGTCTATCAGAACCAATGTGTCGCCCACATTCACATTTTGCCCCTCTTCGGCATAAAGTTGCAGGATGCGCCCAGGAACTTTACCCGACACACGTACTTCATTTATTTCGGCCGAGCCTTGAATGGTGATAGGTGCGGGTTTATATACATACCACCCAATTATAAATACGATAACCACCACAGTGGCCAATCCTATAAGCGCAACCTGTAAGTTACGGCTGCTTTCTTTTTGCTGTTTCATAAAAAATATGCGTGTTTTAGTTTTATATCTATTTTGAATTAAGTGACAGGGGTGAAACAAGTGTTCCCAATGATTTTTGCAAGTAGAGATTGTGCAACTTCACATCTATAGCAGCATCAATATCTTCCGATTTGGCAGAGAGCCAAGCAGTTTGTGCCATGAGCACATCGCTAGCTGTGATAACTCCCTCATTGAATCCTTCGTTGGCATACATCAGGTTCTCTTTTGCACTCTCTACGTTCTTGCTAGTTTGCAATTGCTTCTTCAAACTTTCGTTTGTTTGATGTACAGATTGATTTATCTGTAACTCTATCTTTTCTTTTGCATCTTCTAGTTCTAACGCAGCAACTACTTTGCTTGCACGTGATGCATTGAGGGTGTGTATGCGTTCTCCGAAATGAAACAAGGGCACAGATGCTACTACTCCAAAATTGAACATGCCGCCAAATTTGTTCTCGAACCCATTGAATGAATTAGGATTGCTCACCATATAGCCA
>CAYTJC010000211.1:0-3961 GCA_964437875.1 uncultured Dysgonomonadaceae bacterium | reverse complement strand
TCAACTCTTTGTACATCTTTATTGGCGATGAACCAGTTGGTAAAGCAAGTTTGAATGGTTTTTCGGCAGTTGGTTTAGCATTGTTTATTTTAGATACCACATAGTTTGCAGCCCATTTAGCTAATTGATCTGCATCGGGTTGAATAATTAATCTCATAGTTCTATATTATTTAATTGTTTATATTTATGATATTTAAGCTAGTGCAAATCTACTACACTTGCAACTTATCTTATAGTACAACACTGTTGGCGCAAGCTAGCCGTTAGAAATTAGAAAAAACAAAATGCGCAAGTCCACCATAGTTGCACAACTCCTTATTCGCAATCGGTAGTTTTGTTGGGTACAATCTCATCGTCCGAAAGCACTTTCTTGGCCATATTGCTACCCAGTGTTTTAGCCATAGCATACACATCTTCGCTTATCGATTGTTTCATATCAACAGCATTACACACTATTTCAAACTGCATAGTATCTGCAAACTTACCAAGCAATCTTACCGAAGTACCTGCCCATGTATATCCACCAAAGCAACCAAAATATCTGTTTTTTAAGTTTTTGTTAGATAGTTCATCAATCAAGTTTTGTACAGCCGGAAATAGACGTGCATTGTATGTAGGCGAGCCAATAATCAACCCTTTGTATTTAAAAACATCTTGTATTACATAAGAAAGGTTGCTTTTTGAGAGATTGTGCATTACAATATTTTTTACCCCAGCCGCAGCAGCCTCCGCAGCTATTGCCTCTGCTAGCTGTTCGGTATTTCCATACATACTACCATAAGCTATTACCAAGCCTTTGTCGGCCTCGTAACTACTCATTCTATCATACAGGGTAATTACCTTTTCTATGTTTTCTTTCTGGGTCCATACAGGTCCGTGTGTACTGCATATAGTAGTAATCTCTGTATCGGTAAATTTGCGCAATGCTTTTTGTACAGGACCACCATATTTACCCACAATATTTGAGTAGTAGCGCACCATCTCGTCCCAGTATATGTCTACATTTAGTTGCGAGTCTAAAACTCCCCCATCCAAAGTACCAAATGTGCCAAAAGCATCTCCTGCAAACAGTGTTTTGGTTTCTTGCACATAAGTCATCATTGTTTCGGGCCAATGTACCATAGGTGTCATATGAAACTGCAAAGTATGTTTGCCCAAGCTAAGCTCTTGGCCCTCTTTTACAATAATCACATTTTCGGTTACACCATAAAAACCCTCCAACATATCGGCTATGCGTGCACTACCAACAAATTGTATGTTTGGATACTTGTTCAATAAAAACAGCAAAGCACCCGTATGATCGGGCTCCATGTGGTTTATAACCAAATAATCTATTGGTTTATCGCCAAGCAAGACGTCTAATTTCTTCAGAAAAATATCTGTGAAACCAATTTCAACAGTATCAATTAGTGCTACTTTCTCGTCCCTAAGTAGATAAGAGTTGTATGAAACCCCTTTTGGAAGTGGCCATAAATTCTCGAACAATTCTGTAGTTCTGTCGTTTACACCAACATAAAATAGGTCTTTGTTAATTTCAACTGGGTTGTACATATTATATATCTATTGTTTATTTAAAAAAAAGACCAAGCAATACGTGCCCGGCCTTGTAAGTTAATATTATTATTTAGTAATAAAATTAGAATCTATCTCATTCTTTTTCTCATCCACATGGTCTATCTTAGTAGTGCTATTCCTAAATGCATTCCACACAAGCCACACACCCCATATAACAAACGGAATACTTAACCACTGCCCTAGAATAAGTCCTGTGCTTTGGCGCAACGCCTCTTCAGAATCTACCTGCACGTGCTTTATATATTCTATAAAAAATCTGGATGCAAAAATTATAATCATAGCTATACCCAATAGCAAACCTTGCTTGTACTTAGCATTGGTTTTCCAAAACAGGTACATTGTTATGGCAAACACAAGCAGATAAATTAGCGCTTCGTATATCTGTGTAGGATGCGATGGAGGTGAGAAAATGGGTTCGGCTATACCTGCTTTCCAAGCACCAATATTTTCTATAAAACGAAAACCCCATGGTTGTTCTGTTACACCGCCATAAATCTCATGGTTCATTAAATTGCCAATTCTGATGGCGGCCGCTGTAAAACCAGTGGGAACAATTACCCTATCGAAAGTCCAAAGCATACTTTTTTTGGTTACCCGTTTAGAGTAGAGCCACACCGCAATAATAATACCTATTACACCACCATGACTGGCTAGTCCGCCTTCCCATATCTTCAGAATTTCTAATGGATTGGCCAAATAGTAAGCAGGTTCGTAAAACAGACAATGACCCAATCGTGCACCCAAAATTATACCCAACATCATATACACAAAAAGAGAGTCGAACCATTTTTCGGGCAACTTCTCTTTTTCAAATATTTTCTGAACTATAACCACTGCCACTACGAGCCCTATAACCCACAGCAGACCATACCACCTTATTTCTCTTCCAAATATTGTAAATAATTCGGGATCTACGTCCCACGTAATGTACATTAGCATATGCTGTAGTTTTATTTGTTTGCAACACAAAGATAGTTAATTTTTCAGGATTTGTATGCCAATTGGGGGGTTTTTAGTTTTTTAGCTTTTAGTTTAGAGCTTTCAGCTTTCAGCGGTCAGCGATCAGCTGTAAGCTGTTGGCTGTTGGTTGTTGGCAATTGGCTGTTTGCTGTTAGCGGTACAGTTTGCAAAACAATAATTTCTGGTTTCTAAAGAGACGCGATAAATCGACGTCTATACAAGCAGATATCAGTTTCTTGTTCCATAAGAGACGCGATAAATCGACGTCTCTACAGCCTGTGTATCAACCCCTCACCATTTCCCCATCAAACCAATTTCGCAATCCATTCATCGCTTTCCCCTGGCAATAAATTTACCACCGGAATCTCAATTAATGTATACGCTCCGGGTTGCTGTTTCATAGATGCACGAGCACTATTTACCAACATTTGTGCTGTAAGTGCAGGGTTGTTTATGCGCATACCGAATGTAAAGAGTTGATTCTGTGTACTTCCCGATGCGCCTTTGCGCTCCATTGCTACACCATGGCCCATATCTTTCAAGAGGTTTACATCGTCTACTGCAAACACATGCGTTTCGTCGTTCACAAAGTAAGCATCGCTCTTTATAGTCTTTGCCACATCAGCTAGCTTGTAACCATCGTGTAGGGCAATATACACCATTCTCCTATGAATACCTGTACCCGTAGGAATGGTTACAGACAATGCATCCTTTACCCCCTGTATAGCTTTTACAGCCACAGAGTGTCCCATGCTCATGCCTGGTCCAAAATTGGTGTAGGTAATTCCGTTGGGCGACATGGCCTGCATAAGCGTGCGCACTACCGAATTGCTACCAGGGTCCCATCCGGCCGATACAATTGATACTGCTTTGCTATTTTGCGCCACACCATGCAACGATGTTTTTAGCGCCACTATATCCTGGTGTATATCAAAGCTATCTACCGTGTTTATGCCCATTTGCAATATTTCTATTGCAGCTGTTTCCAACAATCTGCTTGGCAAACACAATATAGCAACATCCACATTAGCAAGTGTAGCAATCGATTTTACTACCTTGTACTTACTCAACTCTACTGGTATTTCATCAATATTGCGTCGCACCACGCCTGCTATTTCAAAATCGGGGGTGTGCTCTATTGTATCTATTACATACTTGCCTATATTGCCGTAGCCAACTATGGCGGCTCTTATTTTCTTATTTGTAATCATAGAACTATGTTTTTTATTTATTACAAAAATACAGAAAAATATTGAAAATTTTGAAGAGTGAAAGGTGAATTGTGAACGGTGAGCAGTAAATAGTGAATAGTGTGCAGTGACAAGCGAACATTTATTTGCATTTCTAAACAAATATGTCTATTTTTATGAAGTAAAGTTACAAATTTAATCTAAAAACAAATTATCATGAAATTAGAAGGAAAAGT
>CAYTJC010000210.1:0-3981 GCA_964437875.1 uncultured Dysgonomonadaceae bacterium | reverse complement strand
CAAGCGTTCCAACAAAGCGAGCTTCGGCACGTTCCAATATCTCTATCACTTCGCCTTCTGTTTCATACCGCTTACGCTTTGCAAACATCTGAACGCGCACTATGTCGCCATTCATTGCATGCATGGAGTTGCGTTCAGGAATATATATTATATTTCCTTCGTCATTGGGTACAAAAAAGTTTTTACCATTGCTGCGTCGTTCAAAACGACCTTCAAGAATGGGCTTTCTATCGTTTGTTTTATATTTGCCACGTTGAGTTTCTAATAGCAAATCATCGTCTCGCATCTTATCTAACACATAGCGTAGAGTAGTCCTTCTTTCCTCTTCCGACACATCTAAGGCAGCTGCTATCTGTTTGTAGTTATATTGTTTATCGGGATTGTCATTCAGAAATTGAATTACAGCAGATATCAACTCTTTTTTCTTGCGTTTTCTCTCTGGCTTATCGGTTTTTTTCTTCTTTCTCATATTATCTTTAGGTTTTGAATAAATACAAAGTAACGAAATTTTATTTATCATCAATCACTCTTCGCATATTTATTCGTTGCAAACACAACTCTTAGAAAACGTGTGTGGGGTTCTATTGTTCATTATAGAAGCATCTTTATACCCTAAAATCACACTCAATAAAGTGAACGCAAGGGACTATCAACCATATCAGTTTTAGTGTCTGCCAAGAGGGATTCTTTGCAAAACCACCACACTTTCCCCTTTTTATCATTATTTTTGCAACAAACTACATTTACTACAAGAACAAAGGAATGCAAAAGAAAATACTCATCACCGGTGCCAGCGGTTTTATTGGCTCATCTATTGTTGCAAAAGCACTTGAACAAGGCTACGAAACTTGGGCGGGAATTCGTTCTACCAGCAACCGAGATATGTTACAAGACAAACGCATCAACTTTATTGATTTAAACTATACTGACACAAACAAATTAACCAATCAGTTGACATCATTTGCCAACAAACATGGAAAGTTTGACGCCATTGTGCATGTTGCAGGAATCACACAAGCTATTCGCAAAGCCGACTTCGAGAAGATTAACTTCCAATTTACTAAGAATTTTGTAGATGCTTTGATTGCTGCAGACTTAGTGCCAAAGACTTTTGTATTTATGAGTACTCTTGGCTCAATTGGTGTGGGCGACGAAATTAACTATACTCCCATGCAATGCGATAGAACACCTAATCCCAACACACTTTATGGAAAAAGCAAGCTATTGGCAGAAAACTACCTAAAAAGCATTCCTAACTTCCCTTATGTAATACTTCGCCCAACAGGCGTATATGGGCCCAACGACAAAGATTATTTGATACTCATGAAAGCCGTAAAGAAAGGAATTAATGTAGGTGCAGGGTTCAAAAAGCAAATACTCTCTTTCATTTTTGTAAGCGATTTGACTGATATTGTTTTCACTGCTATTGAAAAAAACATAGCACGCAAAGAGTATTTTGTGTCAGATGGCTTGAGTTATACCGACGATGAGTTTAATAAGATTGTGCAACGTGCACTGAATAGAAAACGAGTACTAAGATTGAAAATCCCCCTATTCATCGTAAAGGCTGCATCAGTTGTTAGCGAAAAGATAGGAGAATTGCTCAACCAATCTGTCACCTTCAATACTGACAAGTATAAGATAATGAAGCAACGCAACTGGGCCTGCGATATATCTCCTTTGCAAAAGGAGCTCAATTATACTCCCCAAGTATATCTTGAAGAGGGAGTGGAAAAGACAATTGCGTGGTATAAACGAAAGGGGTGGTTATAATTCCTTAATTAGTCTTTGCAAGAAAAGGGAAAATACTGCGTTACTTTCGTTTTTGAAACAGTCATTTACTAAAGTAAACTCCTTATTATCAAAAACTTCAAAAGCCTTGTCTTTTCCCTTTTCTTATCATAGACTAAAAATAAATGTTCTATGGCAGACACTCGTTAGAAGCCAATAGCATCATTTTATCTGATTCCCTTCTGTTTTAACTTTTAAAATTACTATTTTTGCTGTTCTAAAACATTGAAAATGAATATAGCTATTATAGGTTACGGAAAAATGGGTCACGAGATTGAGAAAATCTGTCGTGAAAGAGGTCACAACATTGTTTGCACTATTGATGTAGGCGAAGAGAGTAAATTCGAATCAGATGAATTCAAAAATGCAGATGTTGCCATTGAATTTTCTGCTCCCGAAAGTGCATTGAAGAACTACAAACGTGCTTTTGCAGCCGATGTGCCAGTTGTATCGGGCACTACAGGATGGTTGAACAATATAGACGAAGTGAAACAAGCATGCGAAAAGGAGGGTCAAACCTTTTTCTACGCTTCCAACTTTAGTTTGGGGGTAAACATATTGTTTGCAGTGAACAAATACTTGGCAAACATTATGAACGATTTCCCTCAATATAACGTGCACGTTGACGAAACGCATCATATTCACAAACTCGATGCGCCAAGTGGCACAGCAATCACTATTGCCGAAGGCATACTGGATTCAGTGGAACGAAAAAAGCAGTGGAAGCTTGATGAACAAAGCAGTGACGATTATTTGCAGATAAATGCATTTCGCGAAGGTGAAGTTCCTGGCATTCACACTATCAAATATGAGTCGGAGGTAGATTCAATAGAACTCACACACGATGCTAAAAGCCGCAAAGGATTTGCTTTGGGTGCAGTGGTAGCAGCTGAGTTTACAGCCAAAAACAAAGGTTTTTTGGGGATGGAAGATTTGCTTCCGTTTAAGTAGTTTTTCAATAATAGAATACAAAATAGTCACTCTATCTATACAATAAGCTCTCAGCCAAAGTCCCCCCTTTAAGGGATTTAGGGGGTAGCAGACAACTTAGTTTACAACTATGACATTAAAAGAAAGAATTTCGAACACATCACGCCGCCAGTGGACATGGTTTGTAGCCACTTCCACTGCACTGATCCTCTTCACACTATGGGCCAGCAACTTGTGGCTTCTGCTGTTTCTGTTTTTGCTATTGGATATCTACATTACCAAGTTTGTGCCTTGGGCATTTTGGAAAAAAACTAAAAATCCGGCAGTAAGAAAGGTGATGGAATGGGTGGATGCCATTCTGTTTGCACTGATTGCTGTTTACTTTATCAACACTTTTTTCTTTCAAAACTATCAGATACCGACCTCATCGTTAGAGAAATCTTTGTTGGTGGGCGATTTTTTGTTTGTGAGCAAAATGAGTTACGGACCTCGTGCTCCAATGACTCCCCTCTCTTTCCCTTTGGCACAACACACCATGCCGGTTGTGGGTGGCAAATCGTACATCGAGAAACCACAATGGAAATACAAACGACTGAAAGGGTTTGGAGAGGTAAAACGAAATGATATTGTTGTGTTTAACTTCCCTACAGGGGATACTGTGGCAACCAATATGCAAGCTGTTGACTATTATGTACTGTCGGCATACAATCAAAATGGAAGTGAAGGTCTAAAATCGGACAAACGAACTTATGGCGATATCGTTTATCGTCCCGTTGACCGAAGAGAGAACTATGTGAAACGCTGTATTGGTCTTCCCGGAGAAACCATTGAATTAAAAAACGATTCAGTATATATTGATGGGGAGTTTTTACCCAACCCAAAGTTGGCACAACACAACTACATGATTCAAACCGATGGTGAAAGTATCTCTCAGAAACTTTTCTCGGAGATAGGCATCAACATAGACGATTATATGGGTGACGATATGTCGGGACAACGCGTACAAGATTTAGCTAATGCCGATAGCTTAAGTATGGATAGACTCGGATTGAAAGCCGAAAACGGAAAAAAAGGAAAACTATACTATGGTATCCCCATGACAGATGAAATGGTGGACAAAATGAGATCGAAGCCTTTTGTATGGAATATTATAAAAGAGACAGAGCCAAAAGGGTCGGGATTGTACTATCCTCTCGACTATCAACAAGATTGGACAAGAGATACTTTTGGTGCACTTTGGATTACCAAAAGAGGTGCTAC
>CAYTJC010000209.1:0-3993 GCA_964437875.1 uncultured Dysgonomonadaceae bacterium | reverse complement strand
TTGAGTTGAATGTATTTAAACCTGTTATGATAAATGCATTTTTGCAATCGGCTACTCTTTTGGGCGATGCTTGTAACTCGTTTAACGACCGATGTGCTATTGGCATTGAGGCCAACAAAGACGAAATAGATAAGAATTTAAAGAATTCGTTGATGCTGGTAACTGCACTCAACACACATATAGGGTATGAGAAGTCGGCTCAGATAGCCAAAAAAGCTTATGCTGACAATACTACGCTAAAAGAGGCTGCTCTGGAATTGGGGTTGCTCACCGCTGAAGAGTTTGATGAGTGGGTTGTGCCTGGCAATATGATTGGCGAACTATAATTGTCTTTGCAAGAAAAGGGCAAATACTGCTTTATTCTCGTTTTTGAAACAGTCATTTACTAAAGTAAACTCCTTATTTTCAAAAACTTCGAAAGCTTTGTCTTTTACCCTTTTCTTATCAAAAACAAAAACAGATGTTTTCTAACAGTCACTAAACATTGTCGGAAAGAATACATTTATTAGAAACAAACAATTGAATAAAATTACGAACCAATTTAAATATATAATATGATGAAAAATTTGAAGACAACTTACATGGGAATTGAGCTGAACAGTCCGATAATATTGGGGGCATGCAATATGTCTAGCGATATAGATGAATTGTTGAAAGCGGAAAAAAATGGGGTAGGAGCCATCGTTTTTAAATCTCTTTTTGAAGAACAAGTGCAGTTGGAAAGATTGCAATTGGAAGAAAAACTGACTGAGTATGACAATATTCATGCACAGATGATTACAACTCATCCAAAGATTGAGTTTTCTGATACTGCAAAACATTTGGTTCAGGTGCGTAAAGCAAAAGAGCGCTTGTCAGTGCCACTTATTGCTAGTCTAAATGCTGTAAATGAAGACTCGTGGTTAGAGTATGCCAAAGAGTTGGCTCAAACTGGAGTTGATGGGTTGGAGTTGAATCTCTATCAAACACCAACAGAATTTGATAAAGAGTCTAAAGAGATTGAAGACTATCAGGTTGAGATTGTCAGAAAAATAAAAGAAACACTATCACTACCTGTGAGTGTGAAGCTTAGTTCGGAATATACCAATGTATTGTCTTTAATTAAAAAAATGGATGCAGTGGGTGTTGATGGTTTTGTGTTATTCAACTCATTTTTCCAGCCCGACATAAATATCGATTCTCTCAAGCACAAGCGGGGTTATAACTTAAGCAAAAAAGGGGAATACCTTAAAACATTGCGCTATGCGGGTATTCTTCATGGTGAAATTGAGGCGGATGTGTGTAGCAGTCGTGGCATCTTTGATGGCGAAGATATCATTAAACATATTTTATCAGGATCAACCTGTGTGCAGATGGTGAGTTCACTTTACAAGAATGGTCTTGAGCGAATAAGTGTTGCAAATAAACAAATATCTGAATGGATGGAGAAGAATAAATTTGGTTCTATTGAAGATTTTAGGGGTAAAATGGCTCGTAAGAACTTGGCTCCCGAATCGATGGTGTATAAGAGGGCACAATATGTGGACTTGTTGATGCGATCGGATAATATATTTGGAGATTAAGAATCAATTACAAATTACGATTGAACCTATTGATTTGCACACCCCGATGAAACATTCGATCTCCAATGTGGGTTGAATAGAATAAATAAAAAACCACGAATGAAAATTTTCATTCGTGGTTTTTTATTTAATGTGTAATGAGCGAGGGTTAATCTAATTTCAACACTGCCAAGAAAGCAGTTTGAGGCACCTCTACGTTGCCCACTTGTTTCATTCGTTTCTTACCTTTCTTCTGCTTCTCAAGCAATTTACGCTTTCGCGATATATCACCACCATAACATTTGGCTGTAACATCCTTTCGGAGAGCTTTCACTGTTTCGCGTGCAATAATTTTTGCACCAATGGCTGCTTGAATGGCAATATCAAACTGCTGACGAGGGATGAGTTCTCTCAATTTTTCACACATTCGGCGTCCAAATGACTCAGCATTCTCGAAGTGAGTAAGGGTGGAAAGGGCATCAACAGGTTCTCCATTCAGTAGGATATCTAGTTTCACCAATTTAGATGGACGATAGTCGTACATTACATAATCGAACGAGGCATAGCCTTTAGATATACTCTTGAGTCTATCGTAGAAATCAATTACTATCTCACCCAATGGTATATCGTAGGTAATCTCTACACGGTCGCCCGATATGTATTCTTGTTTAATCAACTCGCCACGCTTACCCAAACAGAGTGTCATGATACCACCAATGTAAGTAGTACTGGTGATAACTGATGCGCGAATGTAGGGCTCTTCAATTTTTTCAATGAGCATTACATCGGGCAGGCCTGCAGGATTGTGCACCTCTGTCATCTCGCCTTTCTTGTCATATATTTTGTACGATACGTTGGGTACGGTAGTAATTACATCCATGTTGAACTCTCGTTCCAATCTTTCTTGAATAATCTCCATGTGAAGAAGACCCAAGAAACCGCAACGGAATCCGAAACCTAATGCAACAGACGATTCTGGTTGGAATGTGAGTGATGCATCGTTGAGCTGTAGTTTTTCGAGCGATGAACGCAGATCTTCAAAGTCTTCAGTTTCTATAGGATATACACCCGCAAAAACCATTGGTTTCACCTCTTCAAAACCATCAATGGCTTCTTTGCAAGGATTCTTTACGTGCGTAATGGTATCACCCACTTTCACCTCTTTAGATGTTTTAATCCCCGAAATGATATAACCAACATTTCCGCAGGTAACTTCTTGTTTGATTTGCGGAGTGAGTTTGAGAATACCAATTTCATCGGCATTGTACTCTTTCTCAGTATGAACAAACTTCACAAGGTCGCCTTTCTTAATGCTGCCATTCACAATTTTGAAATAGGCTATAATTCCTCTAAAGGAGTTAAACACCGAGTCGAAGATGAGTGCTTGAAGCGGTGCGTCAGGGTCGCCTTCTGGACCAGGTACTCTGTTGATGATTGCCGATAGTATCTCTTCCATACCCACACCCGTTTTTCCACTTGCTCGTAGTATTTCCGAACGGTCGCAACCCAACAGGTCAATTATTTGATCTTCCACCTCTTCGGGCATTGCACTGTCGAGGTCTATCTTGTTGATAATAGGAATTATCTCTAAATCATTTTCCAATGCCATATATACATTGGATATTGTTTGTGCTTGAATGCCTTGTGCAGCATCCACTATCAGCAATGCACCTTCGCAGGCCGCAATAGAGCGCGACACCTCATAAGAGAAGTCAACGTGTCCAGGAGTATCAATTAAATTAAGAACATATGTTTCTTCGTCATATTCATAGTCCATTTGAATAGCATGGCTTTTGATGGTAATGCCACGTTCTTTCTCTAAGTCCATGCTGTCTAGAACTTGAGACTTCATGTCTTTGCCTTCAACAGTTTTGGTGGACTCCAACAGCCTGTCGGCTAAAGTGCTTTTCCCATGGTCAATATGAGCAATAATACAAAAATTGCGTATGTTATTCATTTAATTGTTTGTCTTAAGTGTTTTGTGAAACAGCGTTGTGCTTGATATAATTAGTTGTTGCACTCTGTTGTCTCTTATTGTTTAGTTTTGTCTTTTTTTACAGACAATCTTCCATTTGGTGTTATTTCTTGTATAACATCAGTAATTAAAAGTCAGCGTTGTGAGGAGTTCTTGGGAAAGGTATCACGTCGCGAATATTTGTCATACCAGTTACAAACAACATCAAACGTTCAAATCCTAATCCAAAACCTGCATGTGGTGCTGTTCCAAATTTACGAGATTCGAGATACCACCAAATTGAATCAGGGTTTATGCCAAAATCATCAACGCGTTTTGATAGTTTATCGTAATCCGACTCACGTTCGGAGCCACCAATAATTTCACCAATTTTTGGGAAAAGCACATCCATTGCGCGTACAGTCTTTTTGTCTTCGTTCAACTTCATGTAAAACGCTTTGATTTCCGCTGGATAATCATATAAGATAACAGGACATT
>CAYTJC010000208.1:0-3995 GCA_964437875.1 uncultured Dysgonomonadaceae bacterium | reverse complement strand
TCTCTTAATCAATAGGAAAACCTTTGGGTTTCTATAATTGAAAAAATAAAAAAGCAGTGAGTTTGTATAAACTCGCTGCTTTTTTTGTGGGGTATGGAGTTTGTGATGTGAGGTGTGCAAAAAAAATAAGGAACTGACTGACCGACCATCGTGGTTGAAAATTGTGGGGATAGTAAAGGTAGAGACGTCGATTTATTGCGTCTCAATGTAAATGCATTAACCAGCAAAGGGAGTAGAGGAATGCGAACCACAAAGGGCGCGGAGGTTTGTGGTGAGTATTGTTATTCTGGCCAGCGGGAAGAATTTATCGAACTATTTTACATATATTAAACAGATTCCTCATTACGTGTACCAATGATATGTTTTTGCAACATGCTGATTTATAGTTATATCGGGTGTGAGGTGTGTTGGGTGAGGTGTCGAGATACTGTGTTGTTATAAACAACTGACCATCAACCCCTCGTTGCAAACGAGGGGTAGGAGAGATGATAGGATTGAGAGTGTTTGAGAATTGACAATGAAACTCTTACATCTCCCTGACCCTGAAATGGATCAAAGATGAATAGCCCCGTATGAAATGCGGGGTGAATGATGGGTGGTGGTGCTCAGAATCCTGACGGGATTCAAGCATGCATAATATTATAAACACATACAAACAACATCTATTTCGCACACTTGAACCCCTCTCGGGGTTCTACGCTATTTGTTCATTCTTCCCACGGGTTAATCACCCATGGCTATTCATCTTCAACCACTTCGTGGTTAGGTAAATGATGTTATAGTTGAAAATATTATTTGTACAATTTCTCTTTCAACTCTGCAACCAATGGATCAGTAATATAATCATCATAATCCATCATCTTATCAATAATTCCATTGGGAGTTAGCTCTACAATTCGGTTGGCCACCGTTTGAATAAACTCGTGGTCATGACTTGTAAATAGCACATTTCCTTTGAAAGATTTCAATGTATTGTTGAATGCCTGAATAGACTCCAAGTCCAGATGGTTAGTAGGTGTGTCCAATATTAAAGTGTTTGGATCTTTCAACATCATGCGCGAAATCATACAACGCATTTTCTCTCCTCCCGACAATACACTCACTTTTTTCGCTAAGTCGTCTTTGGTAAAAAGCATCCTGCCCAAAAAACCTTTCAGGTATATCTCGCTAGTATCTTCCGAAAACTGACTCAACCAGTCAATCAAGTTGTAGTCTGAGTCAAAAAACTGTGCATTATCCAACGGAAGATATGCTGTGGTAATGGTTTGTCCCCATTGGTAAGTACCCTCATCTGCTTTCATCTCACCGCTTATAATATCAAACAAAGCAGTCATAGCTCGGGGGTCTCTGCTCAGAAACACCACTTTGTCCTCTTTTTCAATATTTAGATTTAGGTCTTGAAACAGAACTTGTCCGTCCACACTATGTGTAAGCCCTTTAATCTCCAAAATCTGATTGCCAGGCTCTCTGTTGGGAGTAAAAATAATACCCGGATAGCGTCGAGACGAAGGTTGTATCTCTTCGATATTTAATTTTTCAATCATTTTCTTTCGGCTCGTGGTCTGTTTAGATTTAGAAACATTGGCACTAAAACGGCGAATAAACTCTTCCAACTCTTTCTTCTTCTCCTCGGCACGTTTATTTTGGTTCTGTTGTTGACGCAAAGCAAGTTGGCTTGACTCGTACCAGAAACTATAGTTTCCCGAAAACATTTGCAGCTTGCTAAAATCTATATCTACAATGTGTGTGCACACAGAATCTAAGAAGTGGCGGTCGTGACTCACCACCAAAACAGTGTGTTCAGAATTAGACAAATAATGTTTTAACCAATCTATGGTTTCAAGGTCAAGATCATTGGTAGGCTCATCCAGCAGTAGGTTGTCGGGCTGTCCAAACAGTGCTCTTGCCAACAATACACGCACTTTTTGTTTACCACTCAAGTCTTGCATCAAGCTGTAGTGTAGCTCTTCTTTCACGCCCAATCCGCTCAGCAAACTTGCAGCATCACTCTCGGCGTTCCAACCCTCCATTTCGGCAAATCGTCCCTCCAGTTCAGAAACACGAATTCCATCTTCGTCATTAAAGTCAGGTTTTGCATAAATGGCATCTTTCTCGCTCATCACTTCCCACAAAATGGAGTGACCCATAAGCACAGTGTCAAGAACGGTATATTCATCAAATGCAAAGTGATCTTGACTCAACACCGAGAGGCGTTCGCCCGACCCTAAAGATACATGCCCCCTTGTGGGTTCTATCTCTTTGCTGATAACCCGTAGAAAAGTAGATTTGCCTGCACCATTAGCACCAATTATGCCGTAACAATTCCCTGGATTGAATTGTAGATTTACATCCTGAAATAAAACTCTTTTGCCGAACTGAACGTCCAGATTGCTTACTGTAATCATATATAATATCCTCGTTTTTTAATTGAATCTGCAAAGATACAAAAATAGATACAAACTCTCTATACGTGGAGTAGGGCATCTCTACTTTTTTCACCTATCTTATTGCTCTCTATGTGCTATATAGACGCAATCTACATATTCTATTTTGCAACATAGATGATTACTATTGGTATAGTATAGCTAAAAGAGCAAAGTCTGTGTTATTTAATAAGTAGTGTCTGTTTTTTTAAATAGTTTATGGTTATATCAGAGCACAATCTTAAAAAAGCTTTTATCACTTTGAAATCATTTAAAAAATCCGTATATTGTCTCGTTGCAACTTAAATGTTAACCACATGCCTATAAGTTGCTTTTTTCATGACTAATTTAATAACAATATATACTTAAAACTTTTAAAACGATGAACTTACTCGAACAATTAAAAAAACAGACCACAGTGGTGGCAGACACTGGCGACTTCACCTCCATTGAGTCATACAAACCCGTGGATGCTACAACCAACCCTTCGTTGATATTTGCTGCTTCGCAAGATCCAAGGTATGCACCGCTGTTGCGTGAGGCTATTACTTATGCAGTCAATGAATCTACTGATAAGTCTGTTCAGCTGGATAAAGCAATGGACAGAGTGTCTGTTAATTTTGGGATGAAGATACTAGAAATTGTTCCCAACCGAGTTTCCACTGAAGTAGATGCACGCCTCTCGTTCGACAAAGAAGCATCCATAGCAAAAGCGCGCGATTTGATTGCCCTATATGAAGCAGAAGGCATTCCGCGCGAACGTGTATTGATAAAACTTGCTGCTACTTGGGAGGGTATTCGCGCAGCCGAAGAGCTAGAAAAAGAAGGAATACATTGCAATCTTACCCTGATATTTTCTTTTGTGCAAGCTGTAGCATGTGCTGATGCAAAGGTTACTCTCATATCTCCTTTTGTGGGTCGCATATTAGACTGGCACAAAAAAGACAAAGGAGTGGAGGAGATAGCACCCGAAAAGGATCCTGGAGTACTTTCGGTAAAAAATATTTATAACTACTATAAGAAGTTTGGACACAAAACACAAGTAATGGGAGCCAGCTTCCGCAATATTGGCGAAATTACAGAGTTGGCTGGTTGCGATTTGCTCACCATTTCTCCCACATTGTTGAAAGAATTGGAGAGCACTGAAGGAAAATTAGAAGCAAAACTAACCCCTGAGGCTGCTATAGAATCAAAGTTGAAGGAGATAAGTGTTGACGAAAAAACATTCCGCTGGATGCTCAATGAAGATGCCATGGCTACAGAGAAGCTGGCAGAGGGTATCCGCAATTTCACCGTAGATTTACTCAAGTTGGAGAAGCAAATGCAAGCAATGTTAGATAGGCTATAGGAATCCTCTCAAAGGAGTTTTTCTAAACTTCTACTGACTTTTATTATAAAAAAAACCCTACACTTAGAAACTTTATAGTTTTCTGGTGTAGGGTTTTTTCTGTGTTGATTGCAGTGTGTCAAAGCTTCCAGTTTGTAAGAGTTAAAAATTTAGAGTTAAGAATTAAAAGGGATCACATGCAAAATTATGTGTTTGCTTTACATTTTACTGCTCTATTTAATTAA
>CAYTJC010000207.1:0-4002 GCA_964437875.1 uncultured Dysgonomonadaceae bacterium | reverse complement strand
ATTCTTTAAATAAAAAAACCTCTGTAGTAAATTTACTACAAAGGTTTTTTTTATGTGGATTTTTTTATCTGTACTTTTGAACAAGGATGTACTTATAACGGTTATACGTATGTAATATAAATATTTCACCTATGGCAACTTACTCTATAAAAGATATTGAAAAAATGTCGGGCATTAAAGCTCATACTATAAGAATGTGGGAGAGACGTCACGGCATGGTTATTCCAAAACGTACTGATACTAATATTAGATACTACTCTGATGAAGATTTAAGAGATCTTCTAAATATCTCAATTCTGAATCACAGTGGTTTGAAAATATCTAAGATAGCCAAATTAAATAAAGATGAGATACATGAGAGGGTGGTCAATCTGCTTGACACGTCGCTTGAATATAATCATGTAATAGATGCTATGCTTCTTTCTATGATAGAAATAGATGAGGAAGCCTTTAATAAGGCTTTTTTGGATGCTGCACAGGAGTATGGCTTTGAGATATTGATTGAACTTATTGTGTTCCCATTTTTAGAACGCATTGGTTTTCTCTGGACCACGAGTACTATAAATCCTGCTCAAGAACATTTTATTTCAAATTTATTAAGGCAGCAGATTATAGTTTTGATTGATAGTGAAAAACCACAAGGAAGATTAGATAAAGGTAAAATAATATTCTTTCTGCCTGAAGGTGATGTTCATGAGTTTGGGCTTCTTTTTTATACTTATATTGCCCGTAAAAGAGGCTATGAAGTAATTTATTTAGGTGCCTCAGTTCCAATAGCAGACTTAAAAGAAGTGCAAAGAGTAACTGGTGCAAAAGCGTTTTTCTCCGCTTATGTAGCAGCAATAGAAAAGACAGAACTGGAAGATATGTTTGTCTATTTTAGAAAGACCTTCCCTCTCTCACCTTTCTATGTAACAGGACTGCAAATCAAAGAGCATGACCCAGCATTGCCTAGTAATTTCTTTGTAGTTCCATCTGCCGCTGCTTTTAAAGTGTATCTGATGAATCTTGAGGAGTACTCTTAATATGAATAATGATACAGTTGTGTGATTTTGTTTGTATGCTTATTAAGATCTATCCCAATGCTACATCAAGTGACATCATCACTGCAAAACCTATCATTGCCCCAATGGTTGAAAAATCTGTTTCATTCCCTCTTTGAGATTCAGGAATGAGTTCCTCTACCACAACAAATATCATAGCTCCTGCTGCAAATGACAATGCGTAGGGAAGTATGGGGGTTATACTTAAAACTAAATAAGCACCAAGAACTCCCGAAATTGGTTCTACAATGCCCGAGAGTTGACCATAATTAAACGCTTTCCATCGCGAAAATCCTTCTCGTCTCAATGGAATTGAAACAGCCGCACCTTCGGGGAAGTTTTGCAATCCAATTCCAAAAGCTAGTACCATAGCACCTACCAACACGCTCATATCAGGGCTGTGAGCTAGTGCTCCAAATGCAACTCCTACTGCCAAACCTTCTGGAATGTTGTGTATAGTTATAGCCAAAACCAAAAGAACACTGCGCTGCCACGAAGTTTTAATACCTTCGGCTTGATTTACTTTCAAACCCATGTGTAAGTGAGGAAGAATTTTATCTATTATAAAAAGAAATGCACCACCACTCAGAAAACCAACTACAGCCGGAACCCATGGAGTAACACCGCTTTCTTCTGCCATAACGATAGCAGGCTGAAGTAGCGACCAAAAGCTTGCAGCTATCATGACTCCTGCAGCAAAGCCAAGCATAGAGTTTAAAATATTTTGATTTATGGTTTTAAAGAAAAAAACCATAGACGATCCTAATGCAGTTACTCCCCATGTGAAAAGAGTTGCGTAAAGTGCCAAAAGAACAGGGTTATATTCTAATAAAAAATCTATGTTCATAATTTACTGATAATCCAAATATGTATAACTTGTGATTTGTTTTATAGGGGGTAAAGATAAAACAAATGTTATTATATTCAGCATTGCTAAACCTGTTTTTGTAAAGATCTTTTAGAATGATATATATTAGATGGTTTTTTGTTTATCAGAAGATCAATAGTTTGAGTTTAATTAAGAGCAAGCAGATTATAAAAAACATGTTTAAATATATGTTTTTTTTGTTTGATTATTAATAGTGTACAGAGTCATATCAATACGTAATTATAAAATAGATGCTGCAACAATGTTGGCAATTAAAGATCGTAATCTTATTATTTCGCTATTATTGGTCGGATATGTTTTGTTTGTTAGTAGTATTACTGCAGTGTTGGAATCGGGGTCTATTGTTATAGATGTGCCTGTGAATCCAGTATGTCCATATGTGTTTGGTCCAAACAAGTCTCCATTGCTAGAAGAGTAGGGGGTGAAAACATCCCAACCAGGTGTTCTACCAATATTCTTTGTGTTGTGTGGAACTGTACGCATGGTTCTGACTCCCATTGGGCTGAGTATTCGCTTGCCATTATACTCTCCTTCATTTTGCAAAGTCGTTATAAGTATAGCTAGGTCATTGGCATCCGAGAAAAGTCCTGCATTGCCAGATATTCCTAAGTTCATGACACGAGCTAATGGATCGTGTACAGTACCTTTCAAACCTTTTCCACCTTTTGCTCTTTGGGTGGGTGCTGTTCGTGCCATAGTTTCTCCTGTTGGTAGATAGTCTGTATGAGTCATGCCCAACACATCAAAAATGCTTTGCTTTGCAAAAGAGCGCAAGTCTTGCTTTGTGATGATTTCTATAATTCGTTGTAGGGTTATATAATTTAAGCAACTATATTGAAAATCTGTTTGTGGCTCAAACTCTCTATCAACTGAAGCAATGTAATTTATCATCTGCTCGGGTTTGTTTCTTCCTTTTGCTTGTTGTGCCTTTGCTATAGGGGCATATGAGGGCAAGCCCGATGTATGAGTCATCAAATCAATCACTCTGATATCTATCTTATCTTCTCCATCAACCCATGGTTTAAAATCTGGGATGAAAAAGTTGACTTTATCTAACAGTCTTAATTGTCCACGCTCCACCAAAATCATAGCTGAAATTGCAGTTGCCACAGGCTTGGTTAATGAGGCAAGATCGAATACAGTATTTACATTCATTGCCACAGGCACTGGATGAAGCTCTTTGTTGCCATAAGCTTTAAGATAAGCCATTTTACCATCTCTCACAACAGCAAGTACTGCACCTGGAATATCTTTATCTGCAATGGTCTGGTTGATTACCCTGTCGGCTTGTTGCAGTCTTCTCGAATCCATTCCCACTTGTTCTGGCCTAACCTTAGGAATATGTTGTGCATTGATATGAATAATAAAAACAAGGGAGACTATAAATGATATAATTGATTTCATGAATTGTTTGTTTGCTTTTTTACACTAGATGTTCTTCAGCAAAGATACTAATTGTTTATGGTTGTCTATTTTTTATTATAAAGGTTTTAAATTTAAAGCTTTTTTCGCCCACAAGGTTTGAATGACTCCCCTTACCGATAGGTAAATGATAAATGACAACCATAGTGCATTGTTACCTAGGGCAGATTTAGTGGAGTAGTAGCACACAAAAAAGCTGATTGCCGACAAAATCATAGCATTACGCATCTCTTTTGATGCAGTAGCACCTATAAAAATGCCATCCCATAGAAATGCTGCAAAGCCAGTGATGGGGATTAGAATTGTCCAAAAACTAAATGATTTGGTTGCTTCAATTACTACTTGATTATCTGTGAGAATTTGCAATATTTGGTTTGGAAAAAGCGTATATAGTAGTGCTGAGAAGGCACTTACTATAAAGCCCCAGAAGAAAAGACGTTGAATCATATAGCGCAGCAATAATGGGTTTTTTGCCCCAACATATCGCCCAGTAAGCGCTTCGCCTGCATAAGCAAATCCATCCATAAAGTAAGAGAAGAGCATGAAAAACTGCATCAAAAGAGCATTTACTGCCAGTATGGTGTCACCCATGGCAGACGATGCAAAGGTGAAGAATGTTGTTACCAGCGTTAGCATAAACGTGCGGAT
>CAYTJC010000206.1:0-4004 GCA_964437875.1 uncultured Dysgonomonadaceae bacterium | reverse complement strand
TAGCTCTTTCTTTATCAACTTCATTCGTACTCTCTGGAAAAAACTTATTATTAATTCTAGTCTCTTCTTCTCTAACTACAGCTGTAGCACCACATGCTATTATATCACTATTCTCTTTTAAGGATACTTCCAGCAACCGTTCTATCATACTAGTGTCTGTCCAATCATCTGGGTCAACAAACGAAACATAATCACCTCTTGCAATCTCTAAACCTTTATCAAATTGCTCAGTAGTCTCAAGCTTTGTACGTCCTGAACCAATGATGTCAAAACCGCCAGTGTTACGATGTTCGTCAATAACTTCAGAAGTCAATTCTCTGTATTTATGTTCAATCAATCCTTCAGGGCCTAATAAAAACCCAAACAATCTACTCTCTTTGTTGATACGTTTGATACCATCAAAAATACCTGCTATTACGTTATGTCCACCAGGAGCTTGGCCACCTGAAAGAATAACTCCAACATTCACAGGAGTATCAGATGCATTAGAATCTTCCGATTCCACAAACTTAATAATAGGTCTGCCATAAGTTTTGGGGAAAAGTTTTTGAATTTCATCTTGATCCGCAACCGATGTTGTAGATTCTCCCTCTTGTATGGATACACTCTTTTCTAATACAGCCGGTTTTTTTGGAACATAACTGGCTCTTGCCAATTGTAAAGCGCTTATAATCATATTTCTTCGTTATTTAATATTATGCATGAATAAGTCTGCAAAATGTTTATTTCAACTCACAAATTTAACATTTTATTTTGAGGAATAAAACTTTTGTCGCATCAAAAGATGTTAATCATACGGTTTTAACTGTTTGTCTCATAGCTATGTCTGTTTCATTCTATCAATTAATTATTCATACGTGTTGTAGCATCTGGCTTTCCATTTTTATTTGAGTTTACTTTCTATTTAAGAGCTTCCTCTGCGTTGTATTGTTCAAAAAAAAAGATTGAGTAATTTTTCGATCGCTTTAAGAAATAACTATCTCTTCTCATTTTAGTTGACGCTACATTAAACATTAGTGTCTCACTTTTGTTTTATTTATCTAAACAAAGCAACACTTCAACAATTATAGTAGATGCGAAAAATTATTGGTCTCTTTTTTATTCTTGCTGTTTTATTACCCATGCTCACCTATTCACAAAATGGAACTATAAAAGGCACAATTATCAATGCCAAAACAAATGAACCCATAGAGTTTGCAGGCATTCAGGTACAAGGAACCACACTGGGCACAACCTCGCAAGAAAATGGTTTTTTCGAGCTTACTAATGTGGAACCAGGTTTTGTGCGACTTATAGTTAGTTTCATTGGTTTTCAAACTACTGTCTCTTCCGAAATTCAAGTGCAAGGAAATCAAACTTCGTTTATTCAAATTAATCTACCCGAGTCATCTCTGCAGCTGCAGGAAGTTTCTGTTAGGCCCAATTATAATGTGAAACGTATCGAGAGTCCTATCTCGGTACTATCTGTTAGCGTCCGAGATATAGAAAAAGGAGCCGGTGTCAATCGCGATGTATCAAAAGTGGTGCAAACATTGCCAGGAGTAGGTGCTACCGATCCCAATCGCAACGATTTGATTGTGCGTGGTGGTGGTCCCTCTGAGAATGTCTTTTATCTCGATGGAATAGAAATTCCAATTATCAATCACTTTGCCACTCAGGGTTCATCGGGTGGTGTTGTAGGTGTCATCAATCCCGACTTTGTAGAAGAAATTAGTTTTTATACAGGCGCATTTCCTGCCAACAGAACCAATGCATTGAGCTCCGTCATGGATATAAGACAAAGGGATGGGAGCAAGGATAGAATTCACACATCGCTCTCAATAGGAGCCTCCGATGCAGCTGTTACTGTTGATGGTCCTGTTAATGACAAGTCCACCTTTATTGTCTCGGCACGTCAGTCTTATCTTCAATTGCTCTTCAAAGTAATAGGATTACCTTTCTTACCAACTTACAACGATTTCCAAGCAAAGTACAAACTAAAGATTGACAACAAGAATGAACTGACCTTCATTGGTATTGGTGCAATTGACGACATGGCGCTCAATACCGATTTGGAAACCACCGGAACCGAAACACAGAAATACCTACTCTCCTATCTCCCTATTTATAAACAGTGGAACTATACAGTGGGGGGTGTTTACAAACACTTTGGAAATAGTTTTATTGATAGTTGGGTGTTAAGTAGAAGCATGTTGCGCAATGAAAACTATAAATATAGAGACAACGACGAATCGAACGAGAAAATGTCGGACTACTCTTCTGACGAAGCGGTTAACAAGCTACGTTTTGAGCGAGAATATCCCTACATGGCAATGAAGCTAAAAGTGGGAGCAGGTGTAAACTATGCCCACTACACCAACAACTCTTTTCGCAGCATCTATCGCAATGGTGCAACAGAGCTATTGAAATACGATACAGAGTTGAATCTTTTTGGTTATCAAGCCTTCGCACAACTGTCTGACGATTTTATCAACCAGCGATTAAAACTTTCGCTGGGTGTGAGTGTAGTAGGGAATAACTTCAACAGCAATATGAAGAACCCCCTCAATCAGTTTTCGCCTCGTTTTTCTGCCTCTTACCAAATTTCTGATAAGTGGGATATTAATGCAAACATTGGTCGTTATGCTTCGCAACCTGCCTACACTACATTGGGCTACAAAGAAGGTGGAGAATTTATAAACAAAAACGAACAGCTCAAATATATTATCTCTAACCAAGTAATTGGAGGTTTTGAATACCGTCCGGCCGATAATATGCGCTTGAGCGTTGAAGGATTTTACAAACAATATAGTCGCTACCCCTTTTCAGTAGAAGATGGCGTTAGCATTGCCAGCAAAGGAACAGAGTATGGACAGGTGGGCGACGAGGAGATCACATCTATTGGTAAGGGTAGGGCTTATGGTGTGGAACTATTGTACAAGATTATAAATTGGAACAATTTGAACCTAACCACTACCTATACTTTTTTTCGAAGCGAATTTACAGACAAAGACAATGTTTATCGTCCCTCATCGTGGGACACGCGCCACATGGTAAACCTTATTGGGAGTTACAAACTAAAGAAAGGGTGGAATGTTTCAGCTCGTTGGCGTTTTAGTGGAGGAGCTCCTTTCACACCCATCGACGAAGAGTTGTCGAGAAACATAGAAGCTTGGAATATTACCAATCAATATTATTTAGATTACGATAAATTCAACACGCTTCGTTTGTCGTCCAATCATTCACTCGATATACGTGTGGACAAAGAGGTCTATTTCAAGAAGTGGGTGTTAAATTTCTATGCTGATGTGCAGAATGTCTATAACTTTCAGTCAGAAAGTGTGCCTATTTATACCAATAAGGATGTGAATGGTAATGTGATGGTTGATCCTAACGACCCCACCAAACAAAATGTGCGGGTATTAGACAATATGTCGGGTAATGTATTGCCAGCGGTTGGGGTGATTGTTAAGTTTTAGAAGGAAATGTTACTGATTACGTAGTACAATGATTTATCCAACAGCATTCGAAGACCCTTCGAAAGGCATTCGAGCGATGATGGTAATTCAGATAAGCTCACACAAATTATATTCTACAAGAGGTGCAACTTGTCTCTCATCACTGATTAAATGATTGTAAACTTCGCAAACTTCAGCAACAGCTGCTTTCTACCTGCCGTTTCAAACTCCACAAATGCACGTCTATCATTGCCTGAGTTCTCAATCGAAACAACTTCGCCTCTGCCAAATCTCTCGTGTTCTATCATATCGCCCTCTTGCAATGTTCTTGCTTCTGACGAAAGAGTGTTGCTACTTGAAGTTTGACTAACAGGTGTAGTGCCATGGGGGCGAACAGGTGCAACAGTCTCTCTCTTCTTGAATGTTGGTTGAGATGGTTGTGTGCGTTGCCTCATCGACTCCCAGAAACCACCTGTTGACTCCTCCCTTGGTGCTCCACCAAAAGCAGCTGTCTGTGTTTTCATAAATTGCTCGTCAATATCGTTCAGAAACTGACTTTGCCTTGCT
>CAYTJC010000205.1:0-4010 GCA_964437875.1 uncultured Dysgonomonadaceae bacterium | reverse complement strand
AGCCAAATGTTTTAAAAGCTATTGTAGACAATTACCAAGCTCATAAAACTATAGACTTTACAGTATGGGAAAATAAAAATCGATTTCTGGAAGGTACAGGGAGTTTAATATTAGATCATTGTAACAGAATTGTGTATGCCTGTCGCTCTGAAAGAACAGATGATATTGTATTTGAAGAGTTTTATACTAAAATGAATTTTGAGCCAGAACTCTTTAATGCTTATGATGAAAATAAGAAACTTATTTACCATACAAACGTCATGTTAAGTATCGGTGAAGACTTCGTTGTTATATGTGCAGAGTCCATCTCCGACGAAAAACGAAGAACGAGCGTGATTAATAGTTTCAATAACACGAAAAAAGAGGTCATAGAAATATCATTTGATCAGATGAATAAATTCTGTGCAAATATTCTTGAAGTACGTAATTCTGATAATGAGAACTGTTTGATTATGTCTGAAACAGCACATAAAGCTTTTTCCGTGGAACAAAAAGAAGCTTTAGCACGTTATTGCAGAATAATCTGTGTCCCTCTTGAGGTTATTGAAGATACAGGTGGAGGCTCCGCTCGTTGCATGATTGCAGAAATATTCTAAATGGAAGACTAAATAATTATATTTGATCAATTTATAAATTAAAACTGAAAATATGGCACTAAGAAAAGAATTAAAAGAATTCATGTTGCGCGGAAACGTAATAGACATGGCAGTAGGTATTGTTATTGGAGGCGCATTTGGGAAGATAGTTACATCATTTGTAAATGACATATTGATGCCCCCAATCTCCATGCTCTTAGGTAATACAAAGTTTACAGAAATGAAAGTTGTATTGAAGGATGCAGTAATGAGCGGTGAGGAAGTAATTGATCCAGCTATAAGTTGGAATTATGGAAATTTTATTCAAGTACTCGTTGATTTTATAATTATAGGTGTTTCAATATTCTTTGTTATCAAAGGAATTAATAAAATGAAGCGCAAAAAAGAAGCAGAACCTACCCCAGAACCTGCACCAACACCCACAAAAGAAGAGACTCTATTGACAGAAATACGAGACCTTTTGAAAAAGAATTAGATTTGCTTTTGAATTTAAGAGCTTAAAAGTGATTATAGAAAACTCTCAAAATATCTAATCTTTTAACTGAATTATTAATATCACGGAGTTGTATCACAGTCTTATAAAGAGATGGTGATATAGCTTCGTTTTTTTTAGGAGATTTCTTGCAAAAGAATGAGTTTTCTTAAAATATTTCTCTGTTTACAATTTTTCTATACGGAAGAAGATAAGGCCGCAATTATCATCTAATTTTGTTATTCAAATAATTACTTAAAAAGAAAAAACTAAAGTTTGCTTTTGCAGTTTATAGAATAAGCTTTAAACAAATAAATTAATCAAAATATAAAAATGGCATTAAAACAGGAATTAAAAGAATTCATGTTACGTGGAAACGTTATTGACATGGCAGTAGGTATAGTAATTGGTGGCGGTTTTAGTAAAATAGTTTCTTCTTTTGTAAACGATATTTTAATGCCCCCTATTTCATTGTTGTTGGGGCATACAGATTTCTCAACTATGAAATTTGTATTTCGGGAGGCAGTCCTGGAAGGAGATAAAGTTCTATCTCCTGCTGTATCGTGGAACTATGGTACTTTTCTTCAAACAGTAACAGATTTTATAATTATTGGAGTTTCACTTTTCTTTGTAATTAAAATAATCAATCAGTTGAGAAGAAAAAATGATGAAAAACCCACATCAGGAAGCAGACCTGCTCCCACAGCCCAGGAAAGCATATTGATGGAAATAAGAGATCTTTTAAAAAAAGGACAGTGAAATATTTATAAATAGAGATTTATCAGAACATTACCAATCTCTTTTACTATTGCATTTCGGTAATATATTTCCAAAACCTAACTGGCATCATTTGCTTTTGAAGCTTTGGATTGAACCGTTCTTTAATAGTAAGATGTTCAAAATAAGCTTTCCAAAGATCTTTGAAGAACAATTCACTATCTGAAGCTTTATCTTCAGTTAGCGAACCTGAAGTAAAAGCATTCAAAACACTTATATCAAAAGTTACTTCGCTGATTATATTTAAATCGTAATATAAACCATAATGCCTTTTTGTGTCAAAAATAATCCACTCTTGATCGGCGAATCGTTTTTTAAAATGATTTGTTGACATTGATATTACATTATATCTTGGAGATACTGGTGCAAAATATATGTTATCTTTAGTTTGTTGAAATCTAACAAATTGAATAATCTTTCTAGCCTCACTACCTACTTTCTTAGCTATTTTAGACACTTGTATAACATCGGGATCACCAAAATTCATTTCAATAGAGGATGGTGCATCAATATTCTTACATATATATCTAAATAACAGCATCTCCCTTTCAGGTAATTCTGACAACCAAACATTGAAGAGCATTCTTAGGGCAAATGATGACAATATAATATTGAGCTTATTCCAAACTCTATTGCTTTTTGCCTCATCAGTCACTATGTGAAATGAATAATCGAAAAACAATGGTTTCTGTTTTGAATCACTAATGATTGAGCTTGGATATATTTTTTGCTCATAAGCAAAAAAAACACAAGATAGAAGGCCCTCAAAGGTATTATCATAAGTAAAAATTACAACTGGTGTCATACGTTCCAATCTATACTTAGTTGTTGATTATTTTCAGAATCATTGGAAACTTTTTTACTTGTCAGTAAACCTTTAATAGTTTCGGGTTTTATTTCATTGATTGTATTCATCGACAGTTCTCTGCTTACTATAAAGTACTGAGCTCTTTTCATTACTACACCTATCTTTTTCAATTGAATAAGATTGAGTTTCCCAAATCTTCGTGAAGCAAGGATTAATTTAGCTGACTTAATACCTATACCAGGTACTCGTAATATCATTTCATAGGGAGCCCTATTTATATCTATCGGAAAAACATGAGGATTACGTAACGCCCATCCCAATTTAGGATCTACTGATAAGTCTAAATTAGGATTGTTATCATCTACAATTTCATGCACACCAAACTGATAAAATCTTAATAACCAATCTGCTTGATACAGTCTATTCTCTCTAACTAAGGGGGGGAGTTTTAAGGGCCGGTAAACGAGAATCATAATCATTTACTGGGATATACCCAGAATAATAAACTCTTTTCATTGAAGGCCTTTTATACAACTTAGAAGCTAAATTTAAAATCTGGTTGTCAGACTCTGAAGTAGCACCCACAATTAATTGTGTACTTTGACCAGCAGGAACAAACTTTGGCGTAGATCGCATTTTTTTAGAATCTTCAGCTGTCTCAAGCATCTTCTGTTGAATATTCTTCATTGGAGAAAATATAGAAACATAATTCTTTTCTGGTGCAACAAGTTTGAGATTTGTTTCATCAGCAATTTCAAGATTTACACTCATCCTATCAGCATACAATCCAGCTTGAAATACCAGCTCGTCACTAGCGCCTGGAATACTCTTCATGTGAATATAACCATTAAAGCGATGCTTTTCTCTTAAAGCTTTTACAACAGCAATCATCTGCTGCATAGTATAATCGGGATTACGATGCACTCCTGAACTCAAAAAAAGGCCTTCGATATAGTTGCGACGATAAAACTCAATGGTAAGCGAAACTAATTCATCAATTGTAAAAGTTGTGCGTTCCACATCATTGCTTCTCCTATTGACACAGTATGCACAATCGTAAATACAATAATTAGTCATCATAATTTTAAAGAGCGAAACACAACGACCATCAGCAGTATAACTATGACAAATTCCACTATGAGCTGCAGAGCCAATACCTTTGTTTACATTTTTGCGTGTTGATCCACTCGATGAACAAGACACATCGTATTTAGCTGCATCTGTCAAAATTCTAACTTTGTCAAGAGTCTTATCATTAATCATAGACACAATGTACAACAAAAAAATAAAAGTAGCATTTTAAAAGTAAGCATCCCAAATTAGCCGTATTGCCAATAAAATAACAATATCTGATCTT
>CAYTJC010000204.1:0-4010 GCA_964437875.1 uncultured Dysgonomonadaceae bacterium | reverse complement strand
CTCTGTTGAAACAGCCCTAAATAGATTCAACAGTACATCGTTGACAACCAGTTAAAACAAAAAAAATCGCAAGTAAAACAATTAAATGCTCTACTTGCGAAAATTCAATTTCCTATATATTGCTGTCTATTTTATAACGGACAGCTCTTTTGTATAATCTCCAATCTCATCCAACCTCACCTTGCCTGCTTTTGTAACAGTGATGGGAGCTTCTTCGAGTTGCATCTCTTTTCCTTGAAACTCTATTGAAGCTAATCTTTTCTTTCCTAAAGAAAGACCCGCATTATTAAGAAACGGAAAGAGGTCTTCGCCCACAGCAATAGACATATCTTCCACCATCTCATCCCACGAAAGCCTATGATTGGGGTTGTTGGCCCAGCGTGTATGTTGCACCCATTTCCAACGTGGATACCAAGTGGGTCCATATCTATCATCTAACTTTTGCCATATCCACCAAGTCTTTGTCCAGTCTTTGCCCTTACCAAACTCGTCACGCAATTTATCATTCTCATAATGAGTAACTAAATCAAGCTTATCACCTGTAGGATCAAATTCAAACAAGCTATTACATTTCTTTACTGGCTCATCTTGCAGGCTTGTATCAAACCAAGCATCCACTTTTCCTTGAAACCATCCTGCATGTGCTTCACCTCTATTAGGAATAGGAGCAATACCTGCCACTTCTTCATCTGCATTAACAGGGCCATGCATTGTGTGGGCCAATTCGTGTGCGAAAATTGAAAGAATACCTTGTGACGAAAGACTTATAATACCATTTTCCTTTGGTCTGTATGCATTCACAGCCCATCCTCCACCTCCACCCGAGGAGAGAATAAGATACATTGGCTCTAAAGTGGGTTGAGAAGGAATCCAACTCTCAACCAGCGATTTAGCCTTTGGAATTTCATTATCTACCACCGCCAAAAGATCTGGCTTTTGATTCGCAGCATAAAACAAAACTATATCGTCGAATTGTTTTTCCAACTCAGGATAAATACCTCCACCGCCACCACCCGAAACAGGATAGCGAGGTTCTCCGCCAACAGGTTTCTTACCTTTCGAAACCTTCATCACCAGTTCTGATAAAAGATTGTTTTTCATTTCGGTATCTGCCACATCTTCTTTTTTAGTCTGCATGATATCGCCATGACCCAAAATAGCTACATGACCTTTTCCAAACTCTCTATAAACCACCACTGGCTCACCATTTTCACCCGAAGCAGTAACTTCCCATTCATTGTTATGCTTGATTACCGCATAAGGAAGATTCTGATATTTGTCAGTGTCAGCAGTAATCTCTGCGTCAAACCTATTACACAATTCATTCAACGACCACTCTTTAGCGATAGTTTCACTTTTGGGTGGAACTCCTATAATAATAAGTCCACCTCCTTGACGAACAAAATCCTCCAAAGCCTTTTGCTCCTCAGGAAGATACCCTTGTGCGTTGGGGTCGCTCTGATGCGTGATTACAGTATTGTAACTAAAATTGGGATGCCAAGCGAAAGGAAGAATTTTATTCTCTTCGTCCCAAGGTATGCGCACTCTGGAAACTCCTTTAGGGTCGAGCACCGAGTTTAAAGATGCCTGGCTGCCAATAGCTCTAAATCCGAGTTGGTTTAAACGATTAGGCAATCCCCACATGCTAACAAAATTGCACTGATGCACCAAATCGATCATCACATTGATACCGTTGTCCGATTTAATTTTTTGCAGGGGCAAAGGATATTGCTTTGCAACCGACAGTGGAAAAGTCTTGCCTTGCTGCCAAGCTAAATCAATGTCTGTATCAGAAAGTGTTTTAGAAGATTTGTTTGTGCTACCACATCCATACATTAGTAAAAGTAAGGTTGATAGACCAACGATTAAATACTTTTTCATTTCAATTGTAGTTATTAGTTTCTTAATGGTCCCGATGCATCGGGATAATTTGGTTGTTGTATTTTACTGTTAACAACAAACTTACATATAAAAACTGATTTATTTATACGCCGCACGATAAAAATCAAGACCCCAACTGTTCTATAGATAATTAACGTACTCTAAAGGTACAATTGTCTAATTTGTAAAAAACATCTATCATGAGAACAGTTAGTGGTCTTGACGTCCATAAAGATAGCATATTTATGTGTATTTTGGATGAGCAAAGTAAAATAGTTGAAGAGAAATTTGGAGTAAGCACTCGTGAGATTAAACGACTAAGTGAAGTTATGAAGTTTCATTATGTCAGCGAAGTGTGTATGGAAAGCACTGGTATTTACTGGATACCAATTTGGCGATTGTTAGAAAATGACTTCCATTTACGTTTGGTTAATCCACTGCTTATAAAACAGCTCCCACGTTGTAAAAGCGATGTGAAAGATGCCTAATGGATTGCCACGGTATTGCTCAAAGGATTAGTTCGTTACAGCTTTGTGCCTGATGGTAACATACAAAGCCTGCGACAGTACGGACGGCGTATTAACGAGATAAACAAGGATATTGTACGTAGTGAACAGCGCATTGATATGATTTTACAGCGTTGCAATATCCGTTTAAGTAATTGTGTTTCTCGCACCAAAAACAAAAGTTATCGCAAAGTGGTACAGGCTCTAATAGCGGGAGAAACATCTGCTGATGTGCTTCTCAAACTTATTCATGGGCGAACTGTAAATAGACATGGAAAATCAGCTGTACACGACGCTCTTGAGGGTTCTATCAAGCAAAGTGACAGAGGTTTACTCTGGCAATATACGCAAATGTTAGATATACATGAAACTCAAAAACAGGAATGTATTGATTCTATGGTTCAAACGTGTCAGGAACTTTACCCCAAAACCTTTTCATTTTTGCTGAGTTTGCCTGGCATTAAACATATCTCGGCAGCCATCATCATTTCAGAAATAGGCGACAACATGAAACTTTTTGCTACAGCAGCAGCCCTTGTGTCATGGGCAGGACTCAGACCACGCAACGATGAAAGCGCAGGAAAAATTAAGAGCCGCAAAATAACACACGGGAACAAGTATCTAAGAAAAGCTTTGATGGAATGTGCATGGGGTGCTGCTCGAACTAAAGGCTCTATATTCTACTCCCGTTTTTGGCATTTAAGAGGAATGAAAAAACATCATAATGCCGTTATTGTAGCTGTTGCAAGGCAACTATTAACCATCATTTGGACATTGCTTACAAAGCAAGAAAACTTTGATAATCAATATCACTTAAAAAATAACACTTGCTCTTACAGCTATTAATCAGCATGTAAAAGCAAGGTTCAAATAGTTTGTAAAGTCTTTATATTTGTGGTGGTTAGACCCCGTTTTAACAAACTGACTGTGGCAAACTATTGTGTTGAACGCCGATAAGAACCAAAGAGTTCGCAGAGGAAATTAATTTTTTAATGATGAAAGAGTCTTTTTCTTTCATCCAGCTTTTTATGACTTTACTTTTCAAATATTGATACGTAAAGTGACTGTTTGCAACAAACACTCAGAAGATTTATAGAGGATATATTAAAAAATCGATTAATATGAAAAGAAAAAACAGATTTACTTGGATTTTATCATAGTATCGAATTAGCCGTTATTGTAAATAGGGAAATTTTGAAATAGATAACAGTAGTGTAGAAAATGCAGTACGAGCAATTTCTTTATGACGTAAAAACTGTCTTTTTTCTAGTAACGACTCAGGAGCTGAAGAAAACTTCATATTTTACACTCTACTTGGTAGTTGTTTGCAAATAGGTATTGAATCACACGCGTGAGTTTCTTTCATATTAGAGAAAGTTCCTACTTTAGAAACTCCCATTAATTGGGATGTGTAACTCTCAAACAAACCTGTTGAAAAAAAGCTTAGAGCAAATCTACTCTAAGCTTTTTTTTGGTTTATTCAAATACGGAGGTTTTGGGAAGCTCAATTTGATGTTCTATTTTACAATATTTCTATGATTTTATTTTTTGACACCATTAAAATTTATTCAAATTTTTGTTTTTATGGTTGTAAAGCAATCTATTTCCATTTAAATTACAAAT
>CAYTJC010000203.1:0-4015 GCA_964437875.1 uncultured Dysgonomonadaceae bacterium | reverse complement strand
ATCACAACCGCGTCTCGAATAAATCATTCTTAGACACGCTTTCTATTTTCCCCCTCATCAAAAACAATTTCCCCAACTGTTAAACCATTGTCAAAACTACATGTCATATCACTAAACAGAAACGACAAACTACTTAAAACCCTACAGATATGAAAACCCTACAAAAACTCATACTTACACTAATAGTAGTAGGACTAACATCTTGCTACTCTCAAAAAACCCTAGTAAGTGCACAAAGCAGTTCACAAATAAGTTTCCAGACATTTTACAACGAACTAGCTCCTTACGGACAGTGGGTTGAAGATTATGATTTTGGATATATGTGGATACCTCACGTAAATAGAGATTTCCATCCCTACGCAACCAATGGGTATTGGACAATGACAAACTATGGTAACACATGGGTGTCGGACTACTCTTGGGGTTGGGCACCGTTTCATTACGGACGATGGACATTTGACGACTTCTTAGGTTGGGCATGGATTCCGGGTTACGAGTGGGCTCCAGCCTGGGTAAACTGGCGTAGCGGAGGCGGACAGTATGGTTGGGCTCCAATGGGACCCAGAATGCGCGTAAATGTAAACATAAACATACCGTGGTCTCACTGGACATTCTTACCTCAAAGACACATGTATGGACGCAATATGCACAGATATTACAATAGGGGTAACAGAAACTATTACAACCAAACAACTATAATAAACAATACAAACATATACAATAACAACACCTATTATAGTGGACCAAGCCCCAGAGACGTAGAACGCTCTAGCGGACGAAGAGTTACAGTAAGAAACGTTACCAATTCAGGAAGAGCCGGCAGAACAAGCGTAAGCAATCGTGAAGTAAGTGTTTATCGTCCCGAAGTTAGCAGAACCTCAGGAACAAACGAAAGACCTGCATCTGCACCAGCCAGATCAAGTATAAACAGAAATACAAACACTTCTGGACGAACATCAACTTCATCTGGTAGAACTACTGACTCGGGAACTTCTGGTAGAACTACAACTACACCACAAAGAGAAAGCGGACGCAGTAGTGGCACAGTAACCACTCCAACTAGAAGAAATGAACAACAATCTACACGTAGCTCAGGTGGCACTAGAGGTAGCACTGTAAATCGTTCAACCGAACAACGAATACCTCCAGCTAGAAGTACCACAGGAACTGTAAACAGAGGAAACAGCTCCACTCAAAGAGCTACGGGTAGTGTTAGCACCACAACTACTGGTCGTCAAAATTCAAGTAGCACTTCTAGCAGAGTAGTAAGCACTCCAACTAAAGCCAGAAGCACCGTAAGCACTCCAACAAGGAGTAACGCAACACAAGCAACATCTGGCAGAAGTAGCACTACCAACACAAGAAGCAATACGGGTGTATCCTCTTCTCAGAGCAGAAGCTCTTCAACTCATGCTGCAACAAGAGGAAGTGGTACAACACGCAGCACTTCTACAAGAAGTGGCAGAGGTAGATAAAAACAACTGCAATTAAACAAATCTATAATTTGCAAGACTCAAAAAAGATAAAATAAAGCCTTAGATGAGGATTAGGTTTTAACGAAAAAGAGGTTGTCTATATTAATTTATAGACAACCTCTTTTTCGTTTTGTGCATACCTGTTTTACACAAGTGCATTGCTATGTTTCAAACATTATTTTGCAAAGCTAACAGCACGTGTTTCGCGAATCACAGTTACTTTTACTTGACCTGGATAGGTCATCTCTGTTTGAATTTTATGTGCTATTTCGTTTGACAACCTTTCTGTATCTTTGTCATCAATCTTTTCAGCTCCTACAATAACCCTTAATTCACGCCCTGCTTGTATGGCATAAGTTTTAAGAACTCCAGGATATGATAGCGCCAATTGCTCAAGATTGTTGAGACGTTTGATATATGCCTCCACAATCTCTCTTCGTGCCCCTGGTCTTGCTCCTGAGATAGCATCACACACCTGAACTATAGGTGCTAACAATGTTGTCATTTCCACCTCGTCATGATGTGCACCAATTGCATTGCAAATATCTGGCTTTTCTTTGTATTTCTCAGCCAACTTCATACCCAAGATAGCGTGTGGCAATTCAGGTTCATTATCAGGCACCTTGCCTAAGTCATGAAGGAGACCAGCACGTTTTGCTCTTTTCGGATTCAATCCTAACTCAGATGCCATTATGGCGCATAAGTTTGCAGTTTCTTTTGAGTGTTGCAAAAGATTCTGACCATAAGAAGAACGGTATTTCATTTTCCCCACCATACGTATCAGTTCAGGATGCAATCCATGAATACCTAAGTCGATAGCAGTACGTTTACCTGTTTCAATAATCTCTTCTTCAATTTGCTTTTTAACTTTTGATACTACTTCCTCAATCCTTGCAGGATGTATGCGGCCGTCCGAAACCAATTGGTGCAACGATAAACGTGCAATTTCACGACGAACAGGATCAAAAGCTGACAAAACAATTGCTTCGGGTGTGTCATCAACAATTATTTCCACACCAGTTGCAGCTTCCAATGCACGAATATTTCGTCCTTCTCTACCAATGATGCGACCTTTTATCTCATCAGAATCTATGTGAAATACAGTAATTGCATTTTCAATAGCAGTTTCTGTGGCTACACGCTGTATAGATTGAATCACAATTCGTTTCGCCTCTTTATTTGCTGTAAGCTTTGCTTCGTTTATTATGTCGTCTATGTAAGACTGAGCACCAGCTTTTGCCTCATCTTTCAACGAATCTACCAGTTGAGCTTTGGCTTCTTCCGCCGATAGTCCTGAAACAGTCTCCAGCTTCTCTACGGCTTGACGATGTGTTTTCTCTAACTCTGCAGTACGTTTTTCCAACAAACTAAGCTGATTATCCAAATTTGTTCTAATTGAATCAGCTTCCGATCGCTTTTTATTCAATTCCTCTTGTTTTTGATTAATCGTCATTTCGCGTTGCTTCAACTTGTTCTCAGTTGCTTGTATGCGAGTATTCTTGTTGTTTATCTGCTTCTCGGCTTCCGATTTCATCTTGAAAGTTTCCTCTTTCGCCTCAACAAGCTTATTCTTTAATATAACCTCGGAGTCCTTCTCTGCATCACTCACCATTTTTTTGTATTTTGAGCTTGCAGCACGGACAGCAAAGTACCACATAATTGCAGCCCCAATAAGTAAGCTAACAATTCCTATTACTATTTCCATATTTTAGTTTTTAATAATTTACTTAAAACACCTATTCTTTATAAAGTGTTGATATTGTACGTAATCTATTCATATAGATCAACTTGTTTTAAAATAAAAAAAGCACGCGTCTGCATTTTACTCAAATGCATAACGGGTGCGAATTTGTAGTTTGTACCTAATTTGAACAGAAATTAAAAAGGATACTATTCCTCCAAATATTGATCTATTTCATCAATAAGCGAACCTATTTTATCTTCATACGGTTGCGTATTATTTTTCGTGTCCAACGTAAAATTCTCAACCAATACCTGAAGAGCTGTCATAGCAATAAAATCCTGTGTAATCAAATTTGGTGAATCACCATACGTGACCCTATATTGATTTATTCTATTATTTATTCTCTTGGCGGCTTTTCGGTAAGCTTCCTCCTCAGACTTGTCAATCTTTAGGGGATAATTACGACCGTCAATAACTAATGTCAATGAAAATTTATCTTCTTCTTTCATATGTTTATTCATTAGCTACTTTTTCAACAAATCAATGCATTTATCTACCTCTCGCACCAATTTCGATAACTTCAATTTAGCTGATCCCACATCTACACTTGCAGCAGTGATGGTACGAACAGTTTTCAAGTTATCGTATTTTTGACTCATAAGATCTAGCTCTTTTTGGGTGTTTGCTATTTTCTCATCTTTTAAAATAAGCTCATTCTTGAGCTTGGTGTTCTCTTGCTTTAGTTTATCACACAAGAGCAACACTTGCTTAACACGCACTTCTAGATTGACTAATAACTTATCTCGATTTTCAGTCATAATGAAACAAAAATTCACGCAAATATAATCATAGAAAA
>CAYTJC010000202.1:0-4016 GCA_964437875.1 uncultured Dysgonomonadaceae bacterium | reverse complement strand
GGAGACCTCCAGTGATTACAACAAATTCTGCTGGCGAAATAGGTTCCGCTTTTGCTGAGTTACAGTTTGAGATATTGGACCCCATCGAAAGTGAATACAAGCAATTGATAATTGCTAATATTATTTCGCAGGGTGATATCCGGAATTATCCAAAATTCCTAGACATGAATAGGGATGAGACTAACGCTGCCGTTGCTGCTTTCATAAAAGATAATCCTAACACCTACATGACACCCTTTTATTACGCTTCGCAATATAACTCTTTTGATGAAGCGGAAATGGAAGAGACCTTCTCTAAGCTATCTCCAGAATTGCAAAGCTGTGGTTTTGGTAAATACGTAAAAAGAAAATTGGATCTTGGCAGAAAATACCGTGTAGGTTCTGATGCTCCCGATTTTACCCGTACTAGTTTGGATGGAGATAAGATATCATTGTCTGACTATAGAGGACAGTATGTATTGCTAGACTTCTGGGGTTCATGGTGTGCTCCTTGCAGGGCGTCGCACCCGCATTTAATTGAGTTGTATGACGAGTTTTCTCCAAAGGGACTTGTGTTTGTAGGTGTAGCTCAAGAGTTTGGCAAGGATCTAGAGAAGATGAAAAAACTATGGTCGGATGCAGTAGCTGAAGATGGTTTGAAGTGGGTGCAGGTATTAGAAAACGAAGATCCTGAAAATAGCATTTCAAAAGCATACAATATTACTTCTGTTCCTTCTAAGATTCTTGTTTCGCCAGAAGGTAAGATAGTGAAAAAATATGTTGGAGGATCGGATGAATTGGAGGGTTATTTGAATGAGATTTTCAAGTAGTCTTTACTAGAGCATTTACAATAATAAAACGGATTGGGTATTGTGCCTAATCCGTTTTCGTTTTATAAGAAGGGATACGTTTTGCATCTCTCGCCTTTACTTTTTGAATAATACAATACACTCTAATTCTTTCGTTACCAATGTGGATTGCAGGCCAAATTACAAGCAGATATCTATTGCTTTTACACTATTCCAGCTGATTCAAATCTTTGTTATTGTCTAGCATATACTGAATTTCCTCATGGCTAAATACCTTTATGTTGGTAAACAGAAATTTGTTATCCAAAAAATTGCCATACTGGTTGCACTCGTCAATAGTAGATTGAAGTATTGTTCTTACATCTGTTTTGAAAGGAAAGAGCAATAGTATTGAAAAATAGTTATCTTTTATATCGAAAGACTCAATATCAACATCAGCATTTTCGAGTTGGAATTTAAACTCTCGCTCCACAATCTGCTTTTGTAGATCTGTAAAGTTTTCGCGTGTGGACGAAAGAAAAAGTGCAAAGAAGCGTAGCTTTTTATCATGTCCACCCAAACCAGATGAAATGTATATCTGAGGCTGTCCAGATAAGTCAGAGTCAAGCCCAATGCGGCTTCCAAGTAGAGCCATTGACGACCAATTTTTGAGCTCGGGCTCAAGAGGACTGCTTTGATAGGTTTCTATGGCACGATAGGCTACAACATCGGGTATGGAAGAAAGTAATATTAAACTCTCTTTCTTTCTTTCGATGCTAACATCGGGCGAAAATAGCATTTCTATTTCAGAATCGCGAACAAATCTCACCTTTCGGGCACTAAGATCATCAAAGTGTTTGAAAAACTCTGTTTGCTCTTTTATTGGGACAAGCTCCTCGAGGACATGAAACGAGTCTATGCCCTGATTATTTATAGTTTCTCGAAGTTTGTCAAGTATGTGATTCCAATTCTTCATTATAACAAAGATAGTAAATTTGCGATACCAATATATATATTATGCTTTATAATAATGTGTTTTTTGAAATATAGGGGCTTAAATTTCATCAATTAGCCGTATAATTGGTTAGAATTGTATATTTTCGCATCTACGAACTTGTTAGTTGTTTTTTTGAATGAATTTTTTTTGAAGAGTTTTTTTGAATACTAAACATTATGTGGCACAATTTTCATTTTCTAAAAATAACAATAAGTAAAGCAGAATACTATTGCTAAATAAAATACTATGCATATCAAAATAATAAACACATCTGATAACCCTTTGCCAAGTTATGCTACAGATTATAGCGCTGGCATGGATTTGAGAGCAAATTTAAAAGAGCCTGTAACGTTGAAATCTCTTGAAAGAGTTTTGATACCTACCGGACTGTTTATAGAACTCCCTGCGGGATATGAGGCGCAGATAAGACCACGCAGCGGTTTGGCTGTGAAGCATGGTATAACTGTGTTGAATTCGCCTGGCACTATTGATGCTGATTATAGGGGCGAAATATGTGTGGTGTTGGTAAATCTCTCCAATACAGAGTTTGTTGTAAATCATGGCGAAAGAATTTGTCAAATGGTTGTTGCCCAACATGCCTCGGTGGTGTGGGAGGAAGCCAGTGAACTTGAAGTAAGTGACAGAGGTGCTGGTGGATTTGGGCACACAGGGAAAAAATAAGTAGAAACGAAACAATACATTCTGAATGATAAATTATAATACTAAAGTAGCCAAGCCATTGAAAAGAGCATTTACTGTACTCTCAGTTTTACTCTATATGGTAAATGGTTTTGTTTATGCTCAAGATAATAGTCCACAAGATAATAGTCAATGGGTAATTGATAGTGACAATCAGCGTAAGTTTGATTATTACTTCTACGATGCGCTCAATGCAAAAGCTCAAGGCGATTATGCTGAGGCCTTCAATTTGCTACAGCACTGCTTCGCTTTGGACTCTACCAATGCAAATGTGCTGAGTGAACTGAGCGGGTTTTACAATGTACTACAGGAGAAGACTAAGGCTCTATATTTCTTAGAAAAAGCAGTTGAGAAAGATCCCGACAACTATTACTACAATATGATGTTGGCATCTTTTTATGGTGATTTAGATCAAAGAGAAGAGGCCATCGATATTTATAAAAAAATGTTGAAAACACAGCATGACAAAACCGATGTGTTTATGGCATTGGCTGGAGCATATAACGACAATGGAGATCTGAAAAAAGCAATTGAAGTGCTGGATGAGTTGGAGAAAAGTGTGGGTGTGAGAGAGGCTATCACCCTTAATAAGTTTAGGCTTTACTCCATGCTTAGCGAAAAGGAAAAAGCTTTTGATGAGATTGAAAGTATTATTGAGAAAAATCCAGACAATTTGAGTTATATCTTGTTGTTGGGAGATTTGTATATGCAAGATGACCAACTAGAAAAAGCTTTTGAACAATATCAAAAAGCTCAAACCATTGATTCTGAATATCCTGCCTTGGTACTATCTATGGTGAGCTATTACGATAAAATTGGTAAACCTGAGTTGGCTTTGGCCGAAATAAATGATGCTTTGGTGAGTCCTATGTTTGAAGTAGATATTAAGTTGCAGTTGCTTACACGCTACATCACCATGTTGCAGACTAACGAGGCTGACACAAAAAAAGCGAATCCTCTTTTTAATACTCTTTTCGATCAGCATCCTGACAATACAGAACTTAATCTCTTATACGGAAATGTATTGTTGTTGCAAGAAGATAAAAGTGCTGCCATGAAACAGTTTGAGATATACTCAAAAGCAGAGCCCGCTAATCCTGCTGGATGGGAGCAAATGTTACGTATTGCACTGCCCGATAGTTTAGACAAAGTAATTTCTATTACTGAAAGAGCTTTGGAATTTATTCCAGATGGTTATCAGTTTTATTTTTATTTGGGAGCTGCTAAGTATCAACAAGATAAATATGAAGAGGCATTGTCTGTATTCGAGAACGGTATTGAGGCAATGGGAGACGAGGAGCCCCCGTTGAAAACCGATTTTTATGCCCAAATAGGTGATTTGCATTATCATCTGGGAAATAAAAAAGAGGCTTACGAAAACTACGAAAAAGCTCTAAAATTATATCCTCAAAACTTGATGGTGCTCAACAATTATAGTTATTTCTTATCGTTAGACGATGAGTCATTGGACAAAGCTGAGCGAATGAGTGGTATTACTGTGAAGGCAGAGCCAACCAATCCTACTTTTTTGGATACTTATGGTTGGGTGTTGT
>CAYTJC010000201.1:0-4022 GCA_964437875.1 uncultured Dysgonomonadaceae bacterium | reverse complement strand
TAATTAGATGAAAGAATTTGCCGCATTGGTCGATTGGGAAACTCATCAATTACATTTATGAAACGAGTTAAGTTTTTGTCGCTAATGGCGGGTCGCATCCTTCGGGACATGCATTTATGCACAGCGAATTACAGAGGCAACGAAGCACTCAAATCCTGTCAACAGGAGTTTCGTCTTATTCCACCGATGCGGCTTCATATAGAGAAAGCAGATTTGCAAATAATTTATTTGATGCAGTCTGCTTTCTTCTTTTTTTATAATTCCATAAAGAAAGTCTTATATCATGAATTGTTATTTGGAGTTATTCCTAGTTTTTTTCAGAATAGGAGCATTCACATTTGGAGGAGGCTATGCGATGTTGCCTCTCATTCAAAATGCTGTAGTAGATAAAAAAAAATGGTTGAGTGATAAAGAGTTTATAGATATGCTTGCTATTGCACAATCTATGCCTGGGCCTATAGCTTTAAATACAGCCATATTTGTAGGAAATAAACACAAGGGAGTAAAAGGCAGTATTTTTTCAAGCTTGGGTATTATTCTTCCATCTTTTACCACAATTCTTTTACTAGTAATTGTTTTTACCCAGTTTCGCGAGAACACTGCTGTAGAATCTGTCTTTAAAGGGATAAGACCCGCAGTAGTTGCACTTATTTTTGCACCACTTCTAAGAATGGGCAAAAATGCTGATATTACATGGAGCAACTTGTGGATACCTATAGTAGTTGCGCTTGCTGTAGGACTGTTTCACGTATCGCCAATCTTAATTATTGTGGTGGCAATAGTACTAGGTATTGTGTATAAGAGAGTAATCAAAAAAATAATCAACATATAATATGGCACTTGCACAATTATATCTTTCCATGTTCGTTGCCTTCTTTAAAATTGGGTTATTTGGTTTTGGCGGAGGCTATGCCATGTTGCCCCTCATTCAGCAAGAAGTTGTGGTGACTAATGAATGGATAACTGTAAACGAATTTACTGATATTGTAGCTATTTCACAAACTACACCAGGCCCAATATCCTTCAACTCTGCCACCTATATCGGATATAAAGCAGTAAATACAACGAAACACAGTGTGCTAGCCAGCATACTTGGCTCTGCAGTTTGTACATTTGCGGTAAGCTTACCCTCTTTTGGGATAATGACAATGGTTTGTATTTTCTTCTTCAAGTTTAAAGAGAACAGGTATGTTATAGCAGCACTATCAGGGATAAAGCCGGCTGTAATCGGTCTAATTGCAGCTGCAGGAATTATGCTAATAAATGGATCCAACTTTATAGACTACAAAAGCTGGATCATATTTAGTGTAGTATTCTTAGCATCAATCAAGAAGATAGACCCTATATTGTTAATTGTGCTTGCAGCTATAACAGGATTTTTACTTTATTGATGTTTCAAAACAGGTATTAGATTTAGCTTGTTGACTAATTGATAGCACGAAAATCTTTATGAATAACATATTCATAAGGATTAAATATGTTACTACATCAATAGTGATGAAAATATGACTTATTTTTCCTTATTCTCCTCCTTTTCATCTTTTTTTCCGCCACTGCCACGTATCAAAACTATCAATAAGAGGAGAAATACAATCCCAATAACAATCCAGAACCATAATTGTGCATAAAAAGGACTACTATCTATATTTGTAATTTCAACCTCTATATCTTTTGTATTGGACAATGAATTTTGACCCAAACCTTTTACTGATAACATAAAACTTAAAAACAAAACAGTCATATGTTTATAAAAAAATGATAATTGCTTCATATTAATATTTCTCTTTATACTTACTGGAATTGAGATGTGAAACTTTTTCTGTAAACATCATAAAAACAACAAAAGCTCAGAGCTTGATAAGTTCTGAACTTTTATTTATATATCAAGCATCGTCAAGCAAGAGTAACTTTTAGCTACTCTTCTTTTTTTGTAATCGAAGGCTTAGCTTTTGCCTTAGTGGTTGTTGACTTTGCTTTAGTTTTAGTAGTTGTCGATTTAGCTTTAGTCTTTGTAGCTGTTGTTTTAGTTTTAGCCTTAGCTTTTGGTTTCTTTTCTGTTTTAGCTTTTGCCTTAGTGGTTTTAGCTTTTGTAGTTTTGGCTTTAGCTCTAGATCTTGATGGTTCAGTCTCAGTAATTATCTTCCTTACATCCTCGAGAGTAAGCTCTTCAGGCTTCACAGTCTTAGGAATTTTATAATTCTGTTTTTCAAAAGATATATAAGGACCATATCTTCCATGCTGAACTACCAAGCCAGGTTCCTCTTCGAAAGTTTGAATAATCTTTTCTTTATCTTTCTTTCTCTTATCCTCAATTACTGCAATTGCTTCTTCTTGGTTCACTTTATAGGGGTCTAGCTCTTTTGGTAAGGAGTAAAACTTGCTATCGTGTCTTATATAAGGACCAAAACGACCAACAGAAGCTGTCATTTCCATTTCTTCGTAAATACCAACAGTGCGCGGCAAGTCAAAAAGCTTCATTACTTCTTCAAAGGTGATTGTTTCAATAGATTGATCCTTTTGAAGTGATGAGAACAATGGTTTCTCCTCTTCATCTTTCTCACCTATTTGAGCTAACGGACCATATCGTCCAATCTTAACAGAGACCTGCCTGCCAGTTTTTGGATCAGTACCAAGAACTCGTTCTCCAGCTCTGTGCTCAGTTTTTTGATTAATGGCTGCCTCAACCTTAGGATGAAACACATTATAGAACTCCTCAATTAGCTTCTTCCATTCAATCTTGCCTTCTGCTACTTTATCAAAGTTTTTCTCAACTTTAGCTGTAAAGTTATAATCTAAGGTAGATGCGAAATTTTCTACTAGGTAGTCGTTCACAACCAAGCCTGTGTCGGTAGGAATAAGTTTATTTTTATCAGCACCTGCAATCTCTTTTTTATCAGAGTCTTTAATCTTGTTATCTGCAAGTTTTATCACGTTGTATAATCTTTCAACGCCTTCCACATTTCCCTTTTCAATATATCCACGATTTTGTATAGTTGAAATAGTAGGGGCATATGTAGATGGACGACCAATTCCTAGTTCTTCCATCTTACGAACCAATGCTGCCTCAGTATAACGAGGTGGTTTTAATGTAAAACGCTGAGTGGCTGTAGTCTCCACCATTGTCATTACCTCGCCTTTTTTGATGGGAGGTAATAATCCAGAATCTTTTTCTGTATCCTCATCGTCTGTCCCTTCCAAATATACACGTAAGAAACCATCAAACTTAATTACCTCACCAGTAGCAGTAAATCTGCCTTCAGCATCAGAAGCACTTATATTAACGGTAGTTCTTTCCAACTTAGCATCTGCCATTTGAGAAGCAAGAGCCCTTTTCCAAATTAAGCTATATAGCTTTTTTTCTTGTGCAGTTCCGCTTACTTCGTGAGCATCCATAAAAGTAGGACGAATGGCCTCATGGGCTTCTTGTGCACCTTTAGCCTTAGTAGTGTACTTCCTAATCTTAACATAGCTATCGCCGTAATGCGATTCTATTTCATTTTTAGCTGCATTGATAGCCAAACCTGACAAGTTAACAGAGTCAGTACGCATATATGTAATCTTTCCAGATTCATACAGTCTTTGTGCTACCATCATAGTTTGACCGACAGAAAAACCAAGCTTTCTTGATGCTTCTTGCTGCAATGTAGAGGTAGTAAAAGGAGCTGCAGGACTCTTTTTGGTAGGACGCATTGTAACATCTGCCACTTCGAAAGACGAAATCTTCAGCTGTTCTAACAACTCTAACGCTTCCTTTTTTGTTTTTAATCGTTTATTGTATTCAGCTTTCAATTCATAAGTTTGTCCATCTTCTTCTTTAGTAAATACGGCAACTATACGGTATGCAGCCTCAGATGTGAACTCTCTAATTTCACGCTCACGCTCTACAATAAGCCTCACAGCAACAGATTGAACGCGACCAGCTGAAAGAGATGGCTTAATTTTTCGCCACAAAACAGGCGAAAGCTCAAAACCCACAATACGATCTAAGACACGACGTGCCTGTTGTGCATCAACTAAATTGA
>CAYTJC010000200.1:0-4072 GCA_964437875.1 uncultured Dysgonomonadaceae bacterium | reverse complement strand
AAACATATTAATTTAATAAAAGGTAAGTGTAAATGGCTACTTTACAGAAAATTAGGAATAGAGCCGGACTCCTCATCGCAGTAATCGGTGTTGCTTTGTTAGCTTTCATTTTGGGAGATTTATTAACTTCGGGGAATACATTTCTCCGTAAGTATCAAGACAAAGCATTTGTAGTTGACGGTAATATCGTCTCTACACAACAGTACTTTGATAGAGTGACAGAATGGGAAGATTTCCAGAAAATGATCAGTAACGAAAACTCGCTTGATGAGAATGCAATTTCTCAAATTCGCGATATTGTTTACGAACAAATGGTGAAAGAACGCCTATTGGATCAACAAACTTCTAAATTAGGAATTTCGGTTTCTAAAGAAGAGATAAATGACTTGGTTCACGGTGAAACTATTTCTCCATTGTTGCGCCAGCTACCATTGTTTGTGAACCCCGAAACTGGTATGTTTGACAGATCAGTCTTGGTTGAGTTTATCGCTACAATAAATGTAGACGAAAGTACCATCCCTGCAGAGCAGGTAGGTATGATTAGACAGTATAAATCGATTTGGTTATTTCTCGAAAACCTTATCAAGTATCAACGCTTAGAAGAGAAGTATGGTGCTCTATTGTCGGCTGCAGTTATGCCAAACGATGTGGAGGCAGAAATGTCTTTTGCTCACTCGCAAAAAGAATCAGACTTCATGTATGCGGTACAAAATTTTTACACCATACCCGACTCTGTTGCAAACGTAACAGATGCTGATATAAAAGCTTATTACAATGAAAATCAACATTTGTTTAAGACAAATGTGCCAACAGCAAAGATCACTTATTTTGCAAAAGACATTGTTCCAAGCGATGAAGATTTTGAAAATGTTGAAGCTATGACTTCAGAGGTGTACGAAAAACTACTTACTACACAAAATGTAGCATCAGTAGTTTCAGATTATTCAGATCGTCCTTACAGAGACGTATTTGTGTCTGGCAAACTGTTAACTCCCGAAGAACGAGCATTTGTTGAGTCTGCCGAAGTGGCTGATGTTTACGGACCATTTAGAGATGGCGACTCCTATAAACTATTCAAATATATGGATAAGACTGTTGCACCAGATTCTGCTAGAATCAGAATGATTGGTATTCCAGAATCCATGTCTAATGATTCTTTGGTTACTGCATTTATAGATAGTTTGCACACTGAGATAAAAGAAGGTGCCAATTTTGCAGATGTGGCCAATGAATTGAATCCACAGTCAAATGGTGGCGAAATAGGTTGGGTGCGCGAGTTAGATGTTTCTGATGCAGGTGCAGATGTAGCACAGAAAATATTTTCTGCTACTACTGGTTCTGTTACTAAAGTGAAAATGCCTGGTCAACAAGCATTGATTTATGTAGAAGAAAAAACTGCACCTATTACAAAGTACAAGCTGGCAGTAGTGAATATGCCAGTAATTGTTGGTGACAAAACTCAAAATAACATTGACAACGAGTTGAATCAGTTTGTATCTAATCCAGGAATATCAAAAAACTTTGTTGATTCCGCACGAGCAAAAGGATACAACGTTGTTCCTTCATATAGAGTAACGGCAACAGACCATGCATTGGCTCAAATTCCTGGATCACGCCAAGTGCTCAATTGGGCATTTAACGAAAAAGAGGGAGCTATCAAGAAATTCGATTTGTCAAAAAGCAGAATTATTGCACGTGTTGATCAATTGACTCCTTCTGGTGTTGCTCCTTTATCAGATGTGTCAGATTTTATCAGATTAAGACTTACACAAGATAAGAAAGCTGAGAAAATTATTGAACAACTTAAATCAAAAAATCTAACTTCTATGAGTGGTTATGCCGAGGCAATGAACACGCAAGTTGACTCTGTTAGATTTGTAGATTTTAATACAACCAACATTACTAACTTAGGCAATGAGCCAGTGCTGAATGCATACGCTACTTACGCGCCTTTGAATACTATTGTAGGTCCTTTGAAAGGCAATATGGGAGTCTATGTGATGCAGGTGATAAACCGTGAGCAATCTGAAGAGCAGTATGTGGCTGAAGAGCAGAAAGCTCAATTAGCGTCTAATACTGAATACAGAATTGGCACACAGGCCATCGAAGTGTTGAAAGACAAAATGAATGTTGAAGACAATAGGTATAAATTCTACTAATAGTTTTATAAGCTACAAGTAGTAAAAAATATAGGTTATTAAAAAAGCGTTGGAATGTAAGTTTCAACGCTTTTTTTTGTGCAACTTTCAGAGATAAATAATGTTAAGAGCATATGGAGGGTAGATTATTATATTGACCTATATCTCTTTGCATAACATTTTGTATCTCTACAAAATGTATCAAACAGTTGAAAATTGCATTCACGCCCTAAAAATGTTTTAAATCACATAGTTCTTGTTTTTGTTGTCCATATATTCAGCGGTTACGTCATAAAAACCTCATTCTTGTTGTAAAACCTTCTTATCATCTGTCTGTTCTTGAATCTTAGATTGCTTTTTTTCTTCTTTCACGCCTATTATTTTCAATAGGAGCGTTGATATAAGCCGTTTTAGCGGTTCAAAACATTTCTACGACAGTAGATTCTATTTTCAACAGATGAACGTCGGATTGTAGGCTTACAATTTGATTTCCACCTGTTATACGGTGCATCTTCGAGTGATTTGTAAAATATATCTGCTTATCTTTTACAAATCGATATTCATCAAACCTGAAAATAATATGAGTGTCGTATAAAACACCTCGTTACTGACTAAATCTCAAATTTTTCATTTGAGATTAAGGTTGAATCTCATTATAATAGCACTATACAATAAGTACTTCTTCTTGTAGCCAAAGTATCGTTGAAGAATAGATACTCTCAGCATTTATTTATTCAGTCATATATTTATTTACTTCCGTACTGTATCAGCAAAAGTGAATCAGGAAATTCTTACGTTTAAGCACAAAAAAAACTGCACCATACTCCTTGTAAAGAGTGGTGCAGTTTCTATTTTATTATTTTACAAGACTATTTATTTTCTTGTTCATACTTTAATGTTTGTGTTGGTTGCTCTTTCACTTCGTCTGGACCAAAGTACTGAATTGGACCCGGGTAGATGTAAGAAGTTTTCATAGCCCATGTTTCGCGGTTTTCAGCAAAGGCTTTAAAAGGAGCACCTTCTAAATCAACAAGTGCTTTTTTGATCACTGGTTTCATTTCGCCATGTCTGCGTTCCATATTCAACATCATTGTAATTGGAATACCTCCTGCAATCCATTGAGATGCTGGTGCAGTAGTGTTTCTTACAGAAGCCATATAGCCAGTCTTTTCTGCTGCTATAAGGTGAGCTGCTGTGTAGCCCAATGAATAACAGTAGTCAGCATCAAAGTTAGATGGAGCAGCACAACGTCCTTCATATCCAAAGAAATGATGAATGGTAGCAAATTTACCTTTATATTTACCCTCTTTCTTCCAATCTTTCAATTTCTTTTTCACCATTTCGCTCAATAACTTTTCAGTCTCGATAAGTGAAACTTGTACATTACCGTGTGGGTCACGATCTAATGTTAATTGATTGGCAACAGTTTCGGGTAGGCTTGCATATATTTTAGAGTTTTCATCAGATAGTTTGTGGATGATGTAGTCTCTTCTCATAGAGCGACGGATAGCGTCGAACTCAATTTGATTTTCAGCAAGGAAATCATTCAACTCCGCAATCAAACCTTTCATTGCAGGGACAAACTCAATTAATCCTTCAGGAATCAATACAGTTCCATAATCTCTGCCTTGTTCTGCGCGAGCTGCCACTGTTTTTGCAATATCAGTTACAATATCGTCAAGAGATTGGTTTTTAGCTTCTACCTCTTCAGATATAATACACATGTTTGGTTGTGTTTGCAATGCACACTCTAAAGCAATATGCGAAGCAGAACGCCCCATCAGTTTAATGAAATGCCAATATTTACGTGCTGAGTCACAGTCGCGTTGGATATTGCCAATAACTTCTGAGTACACTTTGCAAGCAGTATCAAAACCAAATGATGTTTCAATCAGTTCGTTTTTCAAGTCACCATCAATAGTTTTGGGGCAACC
>CAYTJC010000199.1:0-4093 GCA_964437875.1 uncultured Dysgonomonadaceae bacterium | reverse complement strand
TGATGAATGTCAATTTGTAAATAATAGGGGCTTGTTTTTTACAATTCACTAGAAGAAGTAGTGTATAACAGGTAGAAATCAAATCTTAGGCCTACAACTGAACGTTCATCTGTTGAAAACGCAATCTACCGCCGTAGAAATGTTTCGAATGGCTAAAACGACCCATTTTAAGGCTAAGATAGAAGATAAAGGGTGTGAAAGGAGAAAAAGTAGCTTAAGTTTCGAGAATCGATAGATGAAAAGAGAATCTTACGAAGAAAATGGGGTTTATATGACGTGAATGGCCAAAAAATGGTCACCAAAACGAGAATTATGTGATTTCAAACATTTTGTAGGCCGTGGATGCAAGTTTCAACTGTTTTAAACATTTTGCAGGGCTACAAAATGTTTTGAAAAAGTATATATGTCAATAAAACACCTCACCATTTTCAGTTATTTAGATGTACAATACAACATATAGTTTTGCATCTAATCTTAGAGTATAAGTCTTGCAGTAATTATAGTAAGAGGTGTGGGTTTGCAAATCTAATTCTTGAAAGAGTTGCTTATAGAAATCCTTGAGGATACTGCATTGTTATGCAATGCAATGAGCCGTGTTGTTTGATAAGTGTGCGGCAATCAACCCCTATTATTTCTTTATTGGGGAATGCTTTTTGAAGTTGTTCTTTTGCAATTGAGTCTTTGTCAGAACAATATGTGGGCATTAGCACCACTTCGTTCATTATAAGGAAGTTGGCATAAGTGGCAGGTAGTCTATATTCATTTTCATAAACGGGGTCTGCCATTGGGAGAGGGATTAGATTGTAAAGCTCGCCATCAAGTGTTCGAAATGCAGCAAGTTCTTCCTCCATCTTTTTCAATTCTAGATAGTGCTCATCACTCTCATCTGTGCACTGTATATAAGCAATGGTGGATTGGTTGCAAAGCCGAGCTAGTGTATCAATATGATTGTCAGTATCGTCTCCAGAGAGATAACCACTGTGTAGCCACAACACCTGTTTGAGTCCTAAAGTTTTTTTCAGAAACTCTTCAATATCATCTTTAGTGAGAGGTTGATTTCTATTGGGAGCCAAAAGGCATTTTGAAGTAGTGAGTAAAGTGCCCTCTCCATCCGATTCTATTGCTCCACCTTCCAAAATGAAGTTGAGGTAGTTGTGATACGTTACATCTTCTCTGAAGACCTTTTTTACAAATAGAGTGCTCGTAATCTGATTGTCGTGATTTGCAGGAAACTTCAGCCCCCAAGCATTGAATCCGAAATCATAGATGGCAGGTTTACCATCTATGAAAACAGATATAGCACCATGATCGCGACACCATGTATCGTTGCTCTCAGCTTCAACCAATGTGAGGCTTCGTTGCTCTGTAGAGGTGAAGTGGTTTTTGACTTCGATAGCATTGCTACAAACTATTAAAAGCTGGGAGTGCTTCAAAATCTCTTTCGATAGATTGATGTAAAACTCAGTTACCTCATCCAAAATATCTACCCAATCTGTATTCTTATGGGGCCAAGTAAGTTGAATGGCACTTTGAGGATACCACTCTGCTGGAAAATGAATAGAAATCATAAGATAATATGAAAGGTGATTGTGATTGTGTTAATCCATATTGCCTCTAACAACACCACGCGAAGATGCACGTACAAAATCTATTATATCTGTCCGCTCATCAGACTCAGAGAGTTCACTTTCAATTTTTTCTATAGCTTGAGATATGTTGTAGCCTGATAGGTATAGATAGCGGTACACCTCTTGTATATTGTTTATTTGCTCTCTAGAAAATCCCCTTCTTCTAAGACCAACAATGTTTATACCCACATAGCTTACAGGTTCTCTTCCAGCTACTGCAAATGGAGGTATATCTTTCCCTAAGCGTGTACCACCCTGAATCATGGCGTGTTTGCCTATTCTTGTAAATTGATGTACTAATGATCCGCCACTTAGAATAGCAAAATCATCAATTTCCACCTCTCCCGCAAGTTGCACGGTATTGCCAATTATTATATGATCTTTCAATATGCAGTCGTGAGCAACATGGCAATAGGCCATAAGTAGGCAGTTATTTCCAACAACTGTGTGACCACGGGATTTTGTACCTCTATTCACTGTCACGCATTCGCGTATTATTGTGTTGTCTCCAATTATGGCTAAGCTCTCTTCGTTGTCGAACTTTAAATCTTGTGGAATACCAGCAATGACAGCATTAGGAAACACTGTGCAGTCTTTTCCAATTCTAGCACCAGACATAATGCAAGCATGTGGCATAATACGAGTACCCTCACCAATTACTACATTGTCTTCAATATATGCAAATGGTTCGATAATAACATTCTCTCCAATTTTAGCGTTAGGGTGAATGTAAGCTAATGATGATAAATTACTCATGATAAATATAACTGTTATTTTGTTTTTTCTACAAGTGCTGTAAATACAGCCTCAGAGACTACTTTTTCTCCAATAAATGCTAGTCCTCGCATTGTGGCAATGCCACGTCTTATTTCGCTTGTCAATTCTACTCTCAAAATTAATGTATCGCCAGGGACAACCTTTTGTCTGAATTTCACTTCATCTATTTTCAAAAAATAGGTAGAATAACTTTCTGGTTCGTCCAGTGCCGATAGAACAAAAATCCCTCCAACTTGAGCCATAGCTTCCACTTGCAATACACCAGGCATTACAGGCTCTTGTGGAAAGTGACCAGTGAAGAAAGGTTCATTCACTGTGATGTTCTTTACACCGACTATGTATTTATCTGTTTTCTCAATAATTTTATCTACTAACAAAAACGGATATCTATGAGGAATCAGATTTCTAATCTGGTTGATGTCAAGCAAAGGTTCTTTGCTCACATCATATATGGGGGGTTGAACTTCGTTCAACTTAATATCTTTTCTAAGCTTACGAGCCAATAGGTTATTTATTTTATGACCTGGGCGTGTAGCTATGATACGACCCTTGATAGGCTTGCCCACCAATGCCATGTCACCAATAACGTCTAGTAACTTGTGACGTGCAGGTTCATTTGGAAAAACGAGAGCTTTCTTGTTTAGGTAGCCCAACTCTTTTGCATCATGATGTGGCACGCCAATCAATTCAGCTAGTTCATCTAATGCTTCTTGCGACATTTCTGTTTCATAAATCACAACAGCATTGTCAAGATTTCCTCCCTGTATTAAGCCTGCTTTTCGCAGTTGCTCTAATTCACGGACAAAAACAAATGTTCGAGCAGGTGCAATTTCTTTTACAAAATCGTCCATGTTTTCAATACTTGCAGATTGATTGTGAATGTATTGAGAGTCAAACTCGATAAACGAGTTTATGCTAAAAGAGTCGTCAGGGAGAAGCGTTAGTTTTGCGCCTGTTTCAGGATCAGATACCTCCATTTTTCTACGAACAATGTAGAAGTCTTTATATGAGTCCTGCTCTACAGTACCTACTTCATGTATTGCATCCACATACTTACAAGCACTTCCATCTAAAATTGGAAACTCGGGAGCGTCCACTTCAATTAAGCAGTTGTCAATACCCATTGCATACAATGCAGCCATTGCGTGCTCAACTGTGCTCACTTGTGCCGCCCCTTTTGAAAGAACTGTTCCACGCTGAGTACCAGTAACATTTTCCGCAAGTGCAGGTATAATAGGACTATCTGCTAAATCTGTTCGTTTTATTTTGATGCCATGATTGTCAGGTGCGGGAAGAAAATTTACATGGATATCTTTTCCTGTATGAAGTCCTATCCCATTTAATGTGAAATTACTCTTTAAAGTTTTTTGCTTTACTTGGCTCATATCTTAGTTCCTGTTTATTTGATTTCTTTTTAGATGGCTATTTTTTGATATAGTTATAAAACAACTATTAATTGCTGTTTCCTTCTTTGAGTTCATTTATATCTTTCTTTAGTTGTGAAAGATCGCGATATATTTCTGGCAGTTTGCCGAATATCACACTCGATTTGTACCAATCTTTAATTGGAAGAATTGCAGGCGAACCAATAGTCTCAGTACCATCTTTAAGGTTTCTAGAAACTCCTGATTGTGCACCAATTTTCACTTCGTTACCAATCTTGATGTGTCCTGCTAATCCTACTTGAC
>CAYTJC010000198.1:0-4100 GCA_964437875.1 uncultured Dysgonomonadaceae bacterium | reverse complement strand
GGCTACCCAAAAAGTTTTAGGGAATTTCTTAAATACTTTTCCTGCTCCCATAATTTAATACGTTTTTTTGTTTTATAATTAGTAGTTTAATTTAATTCGTTTTGCTGCAATCGATTTGCAAGTTGTGTAACTTGCAATTGGTATAATGAAAAATAAAGAGGTAGCAAAAAAACTACTCTCTTTCTATTACCAATCTTGAAAGTGCTGTGGGATAACCTCTCACCTCGGCAAACTCAGATGCTAGTTTATTAATGTCATCTTTTGAGATGCTATCTAACAGAGAGTTTTCAGATGGCTTTTCTGCAGTGGGCGAAATAACTTTCTCTTCCTGCATTTTGTCTATAATCTGATTGGCAACTGTGAGTGCAGAGGAGGCCTTTATGATTTCGCTACGGGCATATAGTTCAGTTGGAAAGCTAACTTCGCCCACTCTTAGGTTCACATCATCTCCTGGTATTTGTTGTGCTCCATACAAAGGAGGTCCACCAACAGTTGCCGACTTAAATGAAGGGACAAATTGAGCTATATAATCAATGGAACTTTCAGTTCTGTTTTTGATTTCGTCTTCGCTCCAGCCAGAAGTAAGTTTTTGTTTTATATCTTCATCAAACTCGGGTTGTGCTACATTGTCTTTTGTTTTGATTAGTCCGTTTTTGAACAGGGTAATCTCTTCTGTCATACCATGAATTTGGTAATAGTCTTCACAATAAGGTGTCAATTGTGCCATGCCATGTGGTGTTCCACGTTCACCATGAAAAATGAGTTCTGGAATGAGTCCCGGAATGGGATGCCATTTCGAAACATAAGCGGCCTTAAACTCCACCAATCGCTCTACATTCAAGTGTAAACAATCATCAAACTTGCCAGTTCTGAACCCGCAAGAATTCACCAAGTAGTCAACTTTATATGTGGCATTGGCTGTATGTACCTCCCAATTATAACCTAAGTTTTGATTGCGAACATCTTTTATATTCTCTACCTCAGTATTTAATTTCAGCGTGCACTTATCGGCTTTGTTCAAAGCCAACTGAGCTTGAGCTCCCAGCCTGAATAAATTCCAACCATATTCTTGAACTAAAAGCACAGGCATTTTCAAACTGTTGTAGTCAATTAATTTAACTGCATTGGTCATCCACTGGTCGGGAGAGATGGGACGTTTTGTAGTAGATTGTTTTGCCAACACTTTTAAATCTTCCTTACTGTATATCTTATAGTAATCTTCAGGAGCACCTAAAACGGCATTGCACGAATCTTCTTCAATCAGTTTTTTATAATAGTCAACCAACATATTCAATCGATCTTGAATATGATCTACTTGATAGTTTTCGTTTTTCGGAATTGTTATTAATGTTGGCCTTTCGTCGATAGATTGAGGGAAAAGACGCGCCATTTCTATTGATTGCTTCATCAAATTTCTACACTGCTCATCCGTTATGTCGGGATATAGATTTCCGCCAGCATGTAAATGACAGAAGGGGGGGCCATTTACTACATTGTTTTTTTGTTCGAATAAAATAGTATCTATTCCCATCTCGGCTAGTTGCAATGCTATCACAACACCCGAAACGCCACCACCTATAATGCCAACGCTATATTTCTTGCTCATATTAAAATAGATTTTGTAGTTCTGCGAAACTGTCTATTACTTTGTCTGGGTTGTAATCAGAGATATGTTCGTTGTAGTTATACCCATAGCTAACTCCAATATTTTTCATGTTTGCATTTTGAGCAGCAAGGATATCATTTTTAGAATCTCCCACCATTATACTTTTCTCTATTGTTATGTTCATCTCTTTTGCCAGATGTAGTAGGGGGGATGGGTCGGGTTTTTGCTTTGGTAGTGAGTCTCCACCCACCCAAGATTGAAAGAATTGTTTAATGGACAATTCATCTAAGATTGGTTCTATAAACTCAAAAGGTTTATTGGTACATATCACCATCTTATATCCTTTACTATTAAGGTATTCTAATGTCTCCATAACACCTGTATAGAGATAGGTGTCAACGCACAGGTTCTCTCTATAGGCTGCAAAGAAAATTGGAAAAGCTTCGTCAAATAACTCTTTGGTTATATCTTCTGGTGGCATGGTGTGTTGCAGTGCTCGCTCCACCAATATTTTTGCACCATTACCTATAAAGGGGGTAGTCTCTTCTATAGTTAAAGGTTGTATGTTGTAGTGCGATAGCATACTATTGACAGTCAATGTAAGGTCGGGGATGCTGTCAATGAGTGTACCATCGAAATCGAAAATGATAAGTTCTTTGTCTTTATAGTTCACAATCAATATTTTTTTGTGCAAATATACGATTTTTTACTTCAACTAGAATAGAACCAATCTCTGCTCTCAAAAAAATATCTTAAAAGCGTGTCTGAGATCACTTACAAAGTATATGTTTGCTTTTGCAATTTACTACTCTTTTTAATTATATAGTTTGCCTATAATCAATTTACACGTCGCACCTCGGTGCTTGATGTGGTGCATAGAATAAATGAGACTGCAAAATGACAAGATGTGTAGATAATAGCACGAAAAGGAGGTTTTATAGCCATAAGCTTGTCTTTTTTCTTTTTCTTTGTGCATATCTGAATTTTTCTTTTTGCAATAGTGATACGATTCAACTGCTTCTAATCATAGAGCAGGGGCTAGTCTATTGGTGAAGATGAAAAATGATTTGCAGGTTATTATAAAGAACCGAGACACAATTAATATATGACAGAAGAGAGAAAAGAAAGGGAATACTTACAAACACTACTCAAAAAGGTTGATACTAGGCTATACGAAATCCGCGAAGCCATACAGTTGAAAAGCAGTGAGGTGGCTTCTATGAACAAACATATACAAGAGCATAAAGCGGATATGGATCATCTGGAGAAAAACAATATGCGCGAAGCCATTTTCAATTATTCACTACAAGGTGAGCACAGTGTTGAAAATAGCAAAAGACTTCATCGACTAAAAGATACGGTTTACTTTGGGCGGATTGATTTCAAAGACAAAAAATCGAGTGATTGTAAGAACATCTATGTAGGTGTGAGTAATTTTCAAGACCCCGATTCGACCAACAACTTAGTATATGATTGGCGAGCACCTATTTCTAGTTTGTTCTACGATTTTGAATTGGGCGATGGATATTATAAATCCATTTCGGGCATAGTGGAAGGAGAGATACAGCTGAAAAGACAATTCCGCATCAGAAAAGGTGAGATGGAATATATGCTAGACACAGATGTAACTATTCACGATGAGGTGCTTCAAAAGGAGCTGAACCATGCATCGAGTGCCAAGATGAAAAACATTGTTGCCACCATTCAAAAAGAACAAAATGAGATCATTCGCAATGAGGAGGCCCGCCACCTAATTATTCAAGGTGTGGCAGGTTCGGGCAAAACATCTATTGCTTTGCACCGAATTGCTTTTTTATTGTATCGTTTCAAAGAGACGATCAGTTCTGAAGATATTCTGATTATTTCTCCCAACAAGGTTTTTGCAAGCTACATCTCTAATGTACTCCCTGAGTTGGGAGAGGAAAACGTAGCCGAAACCAGCATGGAGGAAATAGCAAACGAAATATTAGAATATCAAGTCAACTTTCAAACTTTTTTTGAGCAAGTAACAGAACTATTGGAGAAGAATGACTCTAAATTAATTGAACGTATTCAATTTAAATCATCGCCCGAAATTATAAAGAAGTTGGATGAATACGTGAACTATCTCGAAAATGAAGGATTCGATGTAGAGGATATTGTGGTGAAAGGAAAACCTGTGCCTGCTTGGTTTATCAAGGAGTCTTTCGATAAATACCGACGGATGCCTTTGTTGAAAAGATTCAATGAAGTGGTTAGAGAAATTGTTGATAATATTTATAGATACTATCAAATAGAAATTCAGTATAAGGACCGTACTGCACTGCATGGAACAATTAGAAAGATGTTTCCTTCATATAACCCCAGGGTATTATACAAGGGCTTCTATGCCTGGTTGGGCAAGCCTGAGTTGTTTAAAACAAAAGCAAAAAACACCTATGAGTGGAGCGATGTATATGCTTTTATATATTTTAAATACCGTTTGGAAGGGTTGAAATCTAACACCAAGGTAAAG
>CAYTJC010000197.1:0-4103 GCA_964437875.1 uncultured Dysgonomonadaceae bacterium | reverse complement strand
TGCCCGATCAAGAGCCACTGCTCTTTGTGAAAAGACCCGTGGACATAGACAGCGATAATGTAGAATATATTAGAAAACCCGAACAGCTACCCGAGCTTTTAGCAAAGCATACTATAGCCTTACCCAAAAATATTTTGCTTGAGAGCGATGTAATGTCATACAACTCAGTGACGCGTTTCCAAAAAGCGTTGGAAATGCCCCAGATGAAAAGTATATCGGGGTTTATGCGTATGATACGCAGTGTGAAGTCTGACGATGAGCTGGCTCAAATACGTAAATCGGCACTGAGCCATGCCAATGTTTACAAACAGATACCTAACTTGTATCGCGAAGGGATGACTGATCTCGATTTTCAAATAGAGATAGAATATGTAATGCGTAAAGAGGGCTCGATAGGTACATTTCGCGCCTTTGGCGAAAATATGGATATCTATATGGGAAGTTTATTGGCAGGTGACAATGCACAAGAAGCTTCTCCATTCGATTTTGCATTGGGAGGAAAAGGCATCGATCCAATGCTTCCACTTGGCTCTGCCAATAAAAAATTGAGACAAGGAACTACCATAATGGTTGACATGGCTGGCAACTATACACCCTATTTAGATGATATGACCCGCACCTTTTCGGTAGGACAAATTCCCGAAGAAGCACATCGTGCTCATCAATTATCTATTGATATACACACCGAAATGATTGGCTTTGCTAAAGAAGGAGTTGCTTGCTCAGATGTATATGAGCGAACAATGGAGATGGTGGTTGACAATAAAATGGAGCAATACTTTATGGGCACTACACAGCAAGCAAAGTTTGTGGGCCATGGAGTGGGATTGGAAATAAACGAGCCACCAGTGTTTGCACCTCGATCACGTGAGATTTTGCAAAAGAACATGGCCATCGCATTCGAACCCAAATTTGTATTGCCTGGCATTGGAGCTGTAGGAATCGAGAATACTTACTTTGTTACAGAAACAGGATTAGAGAAAGTAACCCTGTGTGAAGAGGAAATTATAGTGTTGCAGTAAACTATTTTGGAAAAAGAGTCTATTTGTTGTAACCTATTTGTTATTGGTATTGTCCAATATATGAAAACAAATTATTTACCTTTTAATATTAAAGACAATGATAGACTTAATAGACTTAGCAGGAATTATCGCAATTATTTCAATATACGCACTACCAATGATAACTGCGATGGTGCTAATATTTAAGAAACTTAATTCGACACACAAAGAACGAATGGGATTGATTCAACAAGGAATAATTCCTCCTAATCAATCTAAACGAAAGAGCACCCCCAATAGGTATGTATCATTGCGCAATGGTGTTATTTTGATTGCACTGGGTATTGGTCTAATTGTAGGTTTCTTAGGCACTAACTATTTAGTAATTGGCAGAGACAATCCTTACTTGTTTGTTCTAGCATCAACAGTTTTGTTCTTAGGAATAGGATATACTGTGTTCTTTATGATTACTAGAAATGCCAAAGATGACAAAGACTTCAACTCGGATAGCGATTTTGAAGAGGATGCTGAATAACTATTGCAATGAAAGAAAGAGTGTATGTAGAGAAAGTACTTTCGGGCAACACTTCGGCTTTTGCATATTTTGTAAACACCTATCAGGGAATGGCCATCAATATTGCCTACCGAATATGTGAGAATATGCAAGATGCCGAAGATGTGGTGCAAGAGAGCTTTGTGAAAGCCTACCGAAACTTGCACACGTTTCGACTCGAGAGCAAGTTCTCTACATGGTTCTATCGCATTGTTTTCAATACCGCAGTCACATTCACAAAAGCGAAGATATGGATGATTGATGATGAGGTGGAAAATGTGACTGTCGATTTATCATCAGACTTAGATACGGGCAATCAAATTGAGATGAGCGAAACGAGTGAAATTGTTTCTCACGTATTAAGCAAAATGCCAAAGGCTTATGGGCTTATATTGAGTCTATTTTATCTTGAAGATAACTCGGTGAAAGAGATTGCTGAAATTACAGGTCTAAACGATTCGAATGTGAAGGTGATGTTGTTTAGAGCACGCAAAATGTTTAAGGAACTGATGACAAAGACATATCCAGAATTGTATAAGGAGGAATTGGTATGAAAGAAAATAATAAGAACGAATGGAAGGATGATAAGTTGTGGATGAAATCGATGATGGAATCGGCACGAAAAGAACCATCGGAGAACTTGTCATACAGAATAATGCATCAGATAGAAACTGAAGAAGCATTAACCCGTGCCAAATCTAAGGTAACTAAACAGAAAGTTAGTTCACCCTTACTCGATTTGAGAATTTTTGGATTGATGTATCTTGTATTGCTTATAGTGGGAGGATACTTCTATTTGCAAGGTGGCAAAGAAGCTTTGCTGACAGAAACTTTCTTGTGGACCTGCATTTCGATTAGTTCCATTTTCAGCTTCTTCTTTTTGATTACTACAATAGATAATACACTACGCAATAAAACAAAAAACAAACCTTCTGCATCAGAGTGATGAGAAGGTTTGTTTAGTGTGTGTAAAATTTTCGTATGCTTCTTTGTCTTAGTTTGTGGTGAGTTCTTTTCTCACTCCGTCAGCTTGCATTGCAAAGACTTTAAAGTTATCGTCCCATCCAACTGGATCTATAGAGAAGGAGAATTTGTTTGATACAAACTTCAGTTCATTGTCATCTCTCACTTCAAATCCAATAGCTTGATCTCCATTTTGGATTGTAATGCTATTACCGATTCTTGTGTAAGTAACATCTTTAGTTATTTTCATGTTCTCTTTAAACTGTTTGTTCATCTTGCCTACATCTCCATAAGAAGTGCTTTCTCTATCTTCGATATATTGTATAACCTGTGCAGGTTTTTTATAACCTTTATTTTCGACATAACTTATTACTTCATCAATCATTTCTTGAGTTACTGACAGCTGAGCTGTACCGTATTGCTTAATATTCATTTCAGCAGGAGTTAAAAATCCCCAGAAATCAAAGAAGTCTAAAAGGTTTAGTTGAGCTGCATCACATGCATTTCTTGCATAGTTTAGCATAGACCATCCTGGTTTGTTGTGAATAGGACGGCGACCTTCTTGTCTTGATATTTTGAATAAATTTGGAAAAAACAATTCATTATTCTCTAGTATATGAAAGTAACAATACAATTGCCATTGCATGCGTAAAGAGGGCATGTCATCATAAATTCCTTCTTGACCATATTTGGCAAAAATCTTTTTTTCAACTACGTTTCGTTGATTAATATCTTCAAATGCTTCACCACGTGATGGAAAATCAGTCATTTTATAACGCACTAAATTCGAAAACAGATTATTTGATGTCTCTGTATTTCCTTCCCAATTGATTGCTCCTTGGTTCATGTGTCCAATCTCATGAGCTGGTCCCCATGGATTGTCTTCGTCCTGTCGCATAACTTCTGGAGAAAGAATTTTCCACAAAATACTTTCACTAAAGTTGGTTTGGTATGCTTGAGCAGACATATAGCCTCCCTCCATGGAACGAGCATACATTCTGTTGTTCATTTTTTCTGGATATATTCCATCCCATCCCATTATTGCTTGTTCTACTTGTACCATTTCATCCCAAAAGCCAATTGAAGGAAGAATGATATTAGGAACAAACTCTCTTATGTCCCAATATCCATTTACTTTTCCACTTTGTATAGGGAAATGAATCTTTATTGGTTTTGACGTGGCTGCTTGAATGTCTTTTACATTATATAGTATGTAAAGTAAACCTTTGTTACGCACTTTTATTTTATTGATTCCCTCGTTCAGCATATAGTCATCCCCAAAGAAGTTTCCATCCGTAATAGATCTTAATTTGAGTTGATTGCCATATGTATCACCAACCAATATCATAACCTCCTCGTCTGCTTCTGCATATATTCCTGTACAGTTGTCTAGCACACCTCTATGGTTGATAAGCAGCTTTTCAGACCACTCTTCAACAATGCTATAGGCAGGGTATTCAGCAATTCTAAAATCACGTGGATATTCATCTAGCTTTATCTTCTTTGCAATCTCACCAAAAAATGGATTTAATTTATTTATTTGTTCGTCTGTTACACCTTCTTTAAGATTAGAACAAGAGGCATCA
>CAYTJC010000196.1:0-4108 GCA_964437875.1 uncultured Dysgonomonadaceae bacterium | reverse complement strand
TTGATGAAATTATTAATACGTATGTTCTCATTTTCAATTTTCAATTATTTATTTGTTGATTAAAAAGTTTTAGTTGCGTAAATTATCCGTTGGCGGCAATTAGACACCAATTTCCGCTAGTGCATTTAAAGTCTCGCTTATTTCATCTTCTGGTAATTCATTTTCAACCATAATTCTCTTGACTTCATCGCTCCATTTTTCTTCGTTGTTAGATGCTCTGCATATTGGGCAATCGTCACTATCTTCAATCCAGTAATATCCGGGTAAATCGCCCGTGTACCCTCCGCACGATGTACAGCATTGTTGCTTCCTCAGGTAGTCGCTATCTTCTTCGCTTTCATCAATATCAGCGAAAAATTTAGGTACCCAGTTAACAGCTTCTAGGTCTGTTAATTCTGTTCTATTGTCTATTATAAGTTTGTTCATGGTTTTTATTTTAAATCTTCTAATTTTACGTTGTATTTTTCCTCAATAATCGCCTTAGCCTCCTTCATCGCTTTTCGCTTTGGTCGCAAATCTTTGATGCCAGCAAATTTGTAAAGCTCGGCTTCCAACTTATCCAAATCGTCTGCCCAGTCCATCACTGAGTCCATTCCCATTGCGCCTTCAAAATGCTTATGATAATCGTTAGTTGCTTTTCGCACTGCATTCTGAATGGATATGACTTTACTGTTTTTCAAATTGGCACGCTCCAATGTCATTTCAAGCTCTGTGCCAATTACATCTACCATGGAGGCAACTAAGTACTGCAAACTCACCAATTTTAGTGCATGATCAATATAGCCGCCTGCACGTGCCAGTTCAACATTAGCCTTGTTAAGTCTTCTTGATTCGTCTTGTCTTTGTTTTTTTAGTTTTGCTTTCATAATGTTTTTTCTATTCTATATTGAACGTGCTTGCACTTCTCACACCTGTATTCATTTTGAGGAGGCAATGATAACTTTGCTATGCCTGTGAATTTCATAACGCCGCCGCATTTATGACACAAATCGTCTGCTTTCATTCCTTACTCCTTTCAATCGCTAGTTTCTTAATCACTCTCTCATAAGGTACATTTCCCCAACGAATAAAGTCTTCATAGCTGAATACTGGCTTATTTCTCCAAATATATTCGTCTGCGTTGGATTCGTGGAAAAAGCTCTTCATGGTGCTTTTATTTTGCTTAAATGCTAATGCAAATTTTTGGGATTTTTTAAAATCATCTTTAACAATAAAAACCAAAGTATCAATATCATGCACCACCACCCCATCTTCTGTAATGAATAAAGGCTCTTGCTCTTCGATTAATTCCCAACAGTCAGGAAAATTTTCTACATCATAGACACTAACTGAATAGTGGGGAGCTTCTGCTTTTACATAGTTCTTTGTTAGAGAGTTGTAATAGACTATGTCACCTTTTTTATGTTCCTGAAATAGGCTTGGATATTTAATTTTTAATCTGTATTTTTTCATATTATTTTTTATTTTAAAACATTCGTAAATGCCACGTTATGCTCAATGGCACTTTTGAATTGTCTTGTTGAACATTTTGCCCTTATATTTTTGAACTCGCTCGTTTAATTTACTTACTGCAAGTGCCACATAGCATAACATGCGGTATAGTAAATTATTTTTTCTTGCCAGTTCTTCGTAGTGCGCTCGCTCCATTTCGGCGTAGTGCTCAGCCTCCGCACGTTCGTACTCTTTTTCATACTCTTTTTGTCTTGGGTCGTGTTTAGGTTTGCTTTCTGCATAACATAAACTGCATGGGTAACTTTCACCCACCCACGGGTGCACCTCACAGTGTCCGCTCGCTAATCTTTGTCCATAAATATCGTAAGCCATATCTTTTAATTTAGTTTTGTGATAGAAAAAACAACTATGCTATACCGCCATCTCGTTATAACACCTGTCTCTTAGTTTGTTTATATTACTTTTCATCATTGTTTAATACTTCTCTAAATGATTTATACATCTTAAATGCCACTGTTTTAAATGCAGGTACATCTATACTTTTATTCAACTTAATATGTCTTGCTTTTTTTGCCTTTCGTTCTCTCACCTCAAAAGCACCAAACTCTCTTATTGTTATTTTGCCATTTTTGAGCATTTCTTTTTTAATCGTTTCAATTGTTGTTTCCACAATTTCATTTACTGTCTTTTGTGGGTGTTTAGTTTTTACTCCCACCTTGTAGCATAATTCTTTCTTTGTCATTACTTTTTGTTTTTTCTGATTAACTGTATTGTGTTTTTGTCTATTCTTTTTTGATAAGACCCTTCTAATATTTTTCGACCCATTGGTGTTAGTTTGAGTGCATTTTCACGCAACTCAACATCTTCCTGAAATCTTCTTATTGCTGCCATCTTTATGATTTTAATTCGTTAAACATTTTCATTACTTTTTCTGAGTACCATTTCCCAGCTCGTGGATTATGCAATTTTATTGCTTTTAAGAGGTCTTTGTCGGGGTTGTGGTGGCTTTGGTATATCTCAAACATTTCAAGCGATTTCTGAACGTCTGTGCGCTCCGTAAGGCTATATTCGTTTCGATTAAGTATTCGATTTACCTCTTTTACGTAAATCGGTGTAATTTGAAGTATCCCTACATCGTTTTTGCTTCCAACTGCAAATGGATCTCCCTGGCTCTCTACTTGAATGATCGCTTGAATGAGTATATCCCAATCTGCCTTTTCTTCTTGTTGTTTTGCTCCCATCTCCTGCTGTTGCGCTACTTTAAGCGTAAAGATCAGGATAAAAGCGGTTGTTATGATCTGTCGTTTCATTTCCGTTTTATGTTATGTTTTAATCCCATTCTGTGAAATTTCCTTCTGTAAAATCTTCCCCTTGTTATTCCATTTGCAAGACTTTCTTGTCTATCCTGCAATCTTTTCTGCTCTTTTCTCTTTTCTTCAATCTTGTCAAGTTCTTTTGCTCTCCATTGAAGAAAAGAGTTTAAAGCAACTGTTATTTTTAAAGGATCAACACTTCCGTATAACTCGCCAAATTTTCCAGCTTTAAAGTAGAAAAAGAACAAAAGTATTTCGCTTGCTTTCAAGTATGGATATTCGATAAGAATAATATCTGCAAGCATAGCCATCTGTTCATACTCCATTTTTTCCTTTACACCAACAAAAGCATTCAGGTTCTCAAAATGCCCCATAAGCCATACTGTCATTTGCTTGTGAGTGTATGTAGCTAACAGTTGTCTTAAAGTTGGTGCTTCGCCTGTGAGTGATCGTTCCACGTTTGCAGCGCATTTAGCCTGTATGTCGGGATTGAATGATACTGCAAATTCTTGTGCTGACCCATACCTTTCAATTATTGCTTCTCTCTTCTCCAAAAGCCACTTCGGCAGCTCTAAGGATTTTTGCTCGCCTAATTTGGTCGGCAGTAGCTCTGTTATTGATTTCATTTGATGTGTCCTTTTTTAGTTGAAAAATTCCCGCCCAGTTATTCGCGAAAGATTGTTCTGTTATCTGTTTCGCAATACTCGGATCATCGTTTGATAAATTTCGCAACTTCGTTATGAATGATTTTATACTCCTGTCGGAAGCGTAAGTTTCTCTTCTTTCCCTTTTATATTCCAACCACTCAAAAACTACTTGTGCCCAATCTTTATTTATTTCAAATTTTGAAGAAATTGAATCGGCGGTTTTTTTCTGGGTTACTTCCTTCTTTACATTCTTTACATTCTTATCATTCTTGTTTGTTGTTGCTCGTTTGTTGCTCGTTTGTTGCTCGTTTGTTGCTCGTTTGCTAGAAGCTTTGTTGTTTGGCTTGTTACTCTCTTTTTCTTTACCTTGATAACTGTCATAGTTGCAGATAGTTATGATGGTATATTTGCTTGTTGATTTGCTTGTTATTTCGTGTGTTGATTTTAGACGATTTAAACAAGTGCGTATGCGTTGGATTGAGAGGTGTGTTTTCGCCGAAATTGACGCTAAACTTGTTACTAATTGCCCCCTTTTTATAGTGATTCCTCGCCATTTTTGATCAGCATGATTAGCACTCAATAGGAGGTATAAAAACAAATGAACCATATCTGCTTTATCAAACCATTCCCATTCAAGGAACTTTCTGTGTAGTTTTATCCATCCATTATCCATATCATATCTATCTTGAAGATTGT
>CAYTJC010000195.1:0-4117 GCA_964437875.1 uncultured Dysgonomonadaceae bacterium | reverse complement strand
GAGGCGGACCAATGTTTCCGCCCTTACTAATGCATATACTTCCAATCTAATAGCACATTGTCAACAAAAAATATATCCTTCACATTAACAATCAATTGAAAGGTCCTTATCAAATACTGCAAAAGTTATCAACATAGTTATGAACATACTTATCAACAAAGTTATCAACAATATTAATACACCTCAAGGATCAACCGTTTGAAGGTTATTGAACAGTTTTTAAAATGAGAAAAAAAGGTTCTTTGTATAGTATATGTAATAAGTTGTTGCAACTAAATATTCTCTATCCAAAAACCGACAGGAGGATTCTTTAAAACGTAACCTTACCTTCTCTCATTGCATCTTTCAAATAAACACACAGCACAAGTAGTTTAACTGCTAAGGTCTCGCCAAATTCCAATCTTTACCCAGCTACTACAAACAATATCTGATAATAGACGTTTATATAGAAAGACATTAACTTATACTGGTTGTGTTGTCGGTGTATGACTACGCACTATACAAACGAAAGGAAACACATTAAAGAAATAAATTATGGCATTAAAAGAAACATTACAACAATTAGGTGCGGAAAAAAACAATCCGTGTGTATCAATCTCAATGAATACTCACCGTGCGCGACCAAAGACAGAACAAGACAAAATTTTGCTGAAAAACTTGTTGAAAGAAGCACACGATAGAATATCTAAGGAATATGATAAAAAATTGGTAGAGAGTTTATTGAAAAAAATCAGCTCTATTAAAGAAAAAGTAGATTTAAATGCAAACTTAGATAGTCTGCATATCTTCCTATCGAATGATACGGAAGAGATTGTAAAATCTCCTTGGGTGGCAGCTAGCAACAGGGTAAATATTTCTAGTCAGTTTGCTATTCGACCTCTTATAAAAGCATATAACAGAAGCGAGCCTTATTTAATTATGGTTTTGTCTCAAAACAAAGTAAGTTTATATGAAGCAGTAAACGAATCGATTATACAAGAAGTGAAAAATGAAGACTTCCCATTCACTGAGAACATTCCTGCAACGCTCTATCCTGAAAAACTAGGAGATGCAAAATATGTTGACGACCTCACCCGCAACTTTTTTAATGAAATAGATAAATCGCTAATAAGGGTACATCATACTACAGATTTGAAGTGTGTAGTTGTTACTACAGAAAATAATTACGCTAAACTGATGCAAGTGGCAGACGCACCCAATTTATACCACGGATATGTGTCAATCAACTCCAACAAAAACACCCCTCATTATATTGTAAAGGAGACATGGAAGTTGATAGAGAAGTTACAATCGAAACGAAGAGGTGAAGCTATAGAAGAAGTGAGGAAAGCTGTATCACAAGGAAATGTTCTTACAGAACTACAAGATATATACCGTGCAGCCGTCAATGGAAGAGCAGATCTTTTGGTGGTACACCAAAACTACAAACAACCTGTGATTATGAATGACAATGATTCATTTAAACTGATAGACGATCCAGCAACTCCAGGTGCTATTGATGATATTACTAGCAAAATTGCTTGGGAGGTGATATCCAAAAAAGGAAGAGTTATCTTTACTGAACAAGAAGAATTGAAAGAGTTTGGAAAGATTGCTTTGAAAACTAGATACTAAATTATTAATATTTTTAACTCATCCCAATTTTATTGTTGAGCTTTCAATATAAGGTTGGGATGATTTTTGTATATTCGTTGTCAGAATTATTAGAATACTGTATTTGTCTGTTTTGTAAGGTTCATATTAAACAGTTGCAGTTTAAATAGAAATAAAAACCACTAAATATAAAATGAAGCATCCTTTTTCACTTTTCAAGTTCTGCCCTAAATGTGGATCAGAAGAATTTAATGTTAACAATAAAGAATCTAAGAAATGCAGTAGCTGCGGATTTGTCTATTATTTCAATTCGGCTGCCGCAATAGTTGCAATAATTGAAAACTCTGATGGTGAGGTGCTCGTTGCACGCAGAGCAAAAGATCCCGCAAAGGGAACTCTAGACTTGCCAGGAGGGTTTGCAGGAATGCACGAAACAATTGAAGAGACTGTTCGCCGCGAAATATTGGAAGAAACACGCTTACAAATAAACTCATTAAAATATATATTCTCTATTCCTAATCTTTACGAATACTCGGGATTTGAGGTTCACACCATGGACTTGTTCTTTGAATGTAAGATAGATGACTTCTCCAACATGAAAGCACAAGACGATGTGCTGGAGTTGCTCTTTATCCCCAAGAATGAATTAAACCCCGACGACTTCGGACTCATGTCTATAAAAAAAGGAATTGAAAAACTACAAACACTAACTATATGAAAAAGATTATTTTGTTGTTGAGTGCAATTGGAATATTCTCGTTTGCAACCGCACAAAGAACAGCTTATCAAGAGACTCACCAAAAACTTTTTGATGAAGGTAAGGAAATGTTTCTTGAGGAAAACTATGCTGGTGCCTACGATCTATTGCAAGAATACACTAAGCAAGCAACTGATGCTAGCCTATTTGAAGAAGCCGAATATTTGATGGCAGCTTCGGGCTACTATCGCAACACACCGAACAGTGGTGACATAATGAAAGAGTATCTCAAAAATTATCCCGAAACAGTGCACCACAACCAGATGAAGTTTCTAATTGGTTCTTATCATTTCGATGAAAAAGATTGGCACAAGGCTATTTTTTGGTTTGACCAAGCAAATATAGATTACTTGACTCTTCAAGAACAAGAAGACTTTAGTTTTAGAATGGCTTATACTGATTTGCAAGCTGGCAATGTGGATGCAGCAGCACGTTTATTTGGTTTGCTAGCGCAAAACAGCAACAAGTATCGAGATGCAGGAAACTTCTACTACGGTTATACAGAATATACCAAGGGGAACTATGACAATGCTCTTGCTCGCTTTCAGCGATTGGCAAACAATCCTGAATATATACAAGAAGTGGCATTCTATACTGCTCAGTCAACATTCTTGAAAGAAGACTTAGAACAAGCTATACGCTTGTCTGAGGCTTTTGTGAGCCGCTATCCCGAAAGCGAACATGCGGCTGAGATATATCGCATATTGGGAAACAGCAACTACAGATTGGGTCGCTCGTCAAGTGCCATTCCTTATTATGAAAGATACCAACAAAAAGTGGCTGAACCATTGAGAGGCGATGCCTATTTTCTTGGACTCTCTTATTTAGAAGCAAACAATCTAACTGAAGCTGTGAAAATGTTTCAATATGCTACAGGCGAGAATGATGCACTAGCACAAAACGCAAACTTATACTTGGGTCAAACTTATCTGAAGATGAATGATAAGCCCAAAGCCCAAATGTCATTTGCTACAGCATCACGCTCCAACTTTGATGCGAAAGCACGCGAAACAGCGATGTTCAACTATGCACTATTGACACATCAAACTAACTTTTCGGTTTTCAGTGAATCGATTACCTTGTTTGAGAACTTCTTACGTGAGTATCCTAATTCGCAATATGCCAATCAGGTGAATGATATTCTTGCCGAAACATTCCTCACCACAAAAGATTACGATGCAGCCCTATCTGCAATAAATAGAATTGAAAAACCTGCCCGCCGAATACTGGAAGCAAAACAAATGGTGTTGTTTCAACTTGGAACACAACAATTTGTGAATGGCAATATTGGCCAAGCTATTGATTTCTTTGATAAATCGATTAATATGGGCAATTATGATAAAAAAGCCCGTACAAATGCTTACTTCTGGCGAGGAGAGTCGAAATATAGAATCAACAACTTTTCTGCTGCATCGGCAGATTTTGAGTCGTTTACAAGAGAAGCTACAAAATCTGACGAAAACTATGCACTTGGTTTTTACAACTTAGGGTATGCGCGGTTTAAACAAAATCAATATGTGCCTGCACGCACTGCTTTCCAAAACTATGTGAATGCTCAAACTAACAAGAGTGCACCAGAGTATGCAGATGCACATAACCGAATTGGCGACACTTACTACTTTAGCAGAAACTTTGCAGAGGCAGAAAACTATTACAACTCATCAGCAAAGCTAAATCCTGCTAGTGCAGATTATGCTGCTTACCAACGAGCTTTTGTGATGGGATTGCAACGCAACTATCAAGGCAAAATAAATGCTTTGGATGATC
>CAYTJC010000194.1:3218-4139 GCA_964437875.1 uncultured Dysgonomonadaceae bacterium | reverse complement strand
CAGCAGCTTGTATTGGCTGTGGAGCTTGTGTGGCTGCATGTAAAAACGGATCAGCTATGCTATTTGTTTCTGCCAAGGTTACTCAATTGGCCCTACTTCCTCAAGGAAGAACAGAGGCTAAGAAGAGAGCAAAATCTATGGTAGCTAGAATGGACGAGCTTGGTTTTGGTAACTGTACCAACACAGGTGCTTGTGAGGTAGAATGTCCTAAGAACATTTCAATTACCAATATTGCACGTATGAACTATGAGTTCTTGAATGCAAAAATAAGAGATTAATTAGCTTGAATAAAAAATCTAATTAATGATATACTTCATAATTACGGCACTGACCATTTAATTGGTTGGTGCCGTTCTTTTTTAATGAAGAATTAGCAATAGTGATTTTGATGGAACAGATGTAAAACTAAGTGTTTTAGTGATAGTGTTTTCTAACACTGATTTTACAGTTAGCATCTAACGGAGCTCTTGCTTGTATTCAATAGAAGTAGTACAAGTTCGCTCGATGGAGCTAAATCAGCATCGATAGCCATTTTCCTACTGGTAAACAAAAACATATATAAAACCAATTATGAGCAAATCTTTATCTTTAATAAGGAAACAAGTTGAAACGTATCCTCTCATACACATCTAACTAGCAAAGATAAAAGATGCAGAGAAAGTGATACTATAAGTACTGCTCTATAAGTTGAATAATTATTTATGGTTAAAAGACGAATTTTTGAAACATTTACCCCTACATTTGTTATTATATAAGCTCAACATGTACTTAGTCTTAACAAGAAATTCAAAAGCCTTGTCTTTCACGTTTTCTTATTTAAAGACTCAAAAAGCACCAGTTTTCTGGCAGACACTACTTATTGTTTAATTAAAAAAATGAATCGAAATGAAACCTCCATGATTTTTCAAACACCCATGAGCA
>CAYTJC010000194.1:0-3208 GCA_964437875.1 uncultured Dysgonomonadaceae bacterium | reverse complement strand
AAAAAGAATCTTTTGGTACTAGCATTAGTCGTAGCATTTAGCACGATTGCAACTACAGGCTTTTCGCAAATCCGCTTTGGATTGAAAGGAGATGTTGGTCTCAACAACCCAACACTCACCGATAACAAACTCGAAGTTGATTACCTAAACACCTTTAGACTTGGTCCCACGGTAGAGATTATGCTACCTGGAATGAACTTTGGTGTTGAAGGCTCTGTGATGTATAACAATAACAGAATGGACGTAAGACACAAGGATTTCAGCACTCCTGTTAAAGTTACCAATCATTATATTGATATTCCTTTGAATCTGAAATATAAAATTGGATTAATTGACCTGGTGAAACTTTACGGTGTGGCGGGACCTTATGCTAGAATTAATATTGATAGTGACAAAATTAAGTTTTCGGAAGTATCAGACAGAGTAAAAGCAAAAGCATTTGAAGCAGGAATTAATTTGGGAGTAGGAGCAGAAGTATTTAGCAAATTTGCTGTTGGGGTTAACTATGGTATTAGCCTTACCGACAATTACTCCATAGATAAACCTGAATGGGGAGAAGCCCTCAACGATAAAAAAGGAACTTGGTCTGTAGGAATTGCTTTTTACCTGTAGGAAGATGTCTTTATTTGCCGATGTAATCTTACCATTAGCTCTAGCCGACAGCTATACTTATGAAGTTCCAAGTGAATTAGAAAAAACTATTCATCCAGGATTTAGGGTGATAGTTCCGTTTGGCAAAAACAAGTTTTACACGGCAATTGTTTTGAGAATACATCAAAACAAACCACAAAATATAGCACTAAAAGAAATTCACTCACAGCTTGATTCCCACCCTATTGTGAATCAACATCAACTGAAACTGTGGCAGTGGATTTCTTTTTATTATATGGCTCCAATGGGCGATGTATATAATGCAGCTTTGCCTGCACAGCTAAAATTAGAGAGCAAAGCATATGTATCTCTATCGCCCAACTTTTGGGAAACAGAAACACAGTTGACACCAACAGAACAAGAATTAGTAGCTTTTTTGCAAGAAAGCAAAAGGCCTCAACAGATATCCGAAATAGCGCGAGATATGGATAGGAAAAATATTCTCTCTCACGTAAATGCACTAACGGCAAAGAAAGTAGTTTCTGTGGGTCAGACCATCAACCAGAAATATAAAGAAAGAACGGAAAACTTCATTCGCATTCATCCTCAACTCAATCAATCTACAGCCGAAGAGACACTGAAAGGAGCACCCAAACAGTTAGCGCTATATCAGTTTGTAGTAGGATATTTAAAAGAGCACAACATAAATTCTATTAGCAGAAAAGAACTCTTAGCGGATGGCACATTTACTTCGCCTATACTATCTGCTGTTCTTACCAAAGATGTGCTGGAACAATTTGAAGTGTCTGCTTCACGCATCAACAGCATTACTCTTGAAACCAACGATGCAAAAGAACTCACTCTTCATCAACAAGTAGCATACGAAGAGATAAAAACTGTTTTCGAAGATAAAGATGTTTGCTTGCTCCATGGAATCACCTCATCGGGAAAAACTGAAATTTATATACAACTGATTAAAGATGCTATAGAGGAGGGCCAACAAGTATTGTACCTTCTTCCCGAAATAGCTCTAACAACCCAGCTCACAAACCGACTGCAAGCAGTGTTTGGAAATGATTTGGCCATATATCATTCCAAAATAAACGACAATGTGAGAGCCGAGATATGGCTGAAAATGATTTCTGACAATCCGTATAAAATCATTATTGGTGTTCGTTCTTCCATATTTATGCCTTTCTCAAACTTAGGGTTAGTAGTAATAGATGAAGAGCATGACCAGAGTTACCGACAAACAGACCCATCGCCCCGCTATCATGGAAAGAATACGGCCATTATGTATGCGCATTTCCAAAAGGCTAAAACATTGTTGGGTTCAGCTACTCCTGCCATCGAGTCGTATTACAATGCCTTATCGGGTAAATATGGATTGGTAAATCTTTCCGAGCGATATGAGAACATGGCTTTGCCCACAATATCGTTGGTTGACACAAAAGATCTGCGACGTAGAAAAATGATGACCTCTGTGCTTTCTCCTCTTTTGATGGAGCAAATGGAAGAGGCTTTGGCAAACAAGCAGCAGGTCATCTTATTCAGAAATAGAAGAGGGTTTGCCCCCATACTCGAATGCAAGAATTGTGCTTACACACCCAAATGCGAGCATTGCGATGTGACGCTTACCTATCACAAATACCAAAATCGCCTGAAATGTCACTACTGCGATGCCTCCTACCCTGTTGTCACAAAATGTCCTGATTGTGGGGAGTCCGATCTACAACACTTAGGGAGTGGCACAGAACAACTGGCAGAAGAAGTGGGCACACTCTTTCCTGATGCTGTGGTGTCACGTATGGATACGGACACCACTCGTGGTGCACAGTCTTACGAAAAAATATTGACAGACTTCTCGTTGGGTAGATCACAAATATTAGTAGGTACTAAAATGGTGTCGAAAGGATTGGACTTCGACAACGTTCGTGTGGTAGGAATTATACAAGCCGACAGCCTGCTCAACTTCCCCGATTTCCGTTCGCACGAAGAGGGTTTTCAGATGATAACGCAAGCAAGCGGTAGGTCTGGTAGAAAAAATGTAGCTGGCACTGTGGTAATACAAACATCCAACCCCCACCAACTCATTTTTGATTACATAAAAAACAATGACTATCTTAGCTTCTTCAATGCACAACTGGCAGAAAGAAGCTTATTTAAGTATCCGCCCTACTATAGATTGATAGTGATTAAACTGCGCTACAAATATGAAAACAATGTATCGCAAGCTGCAGACTATTTGACCATGCTATTAAAGAAAGTATTGGGCGAGCGTGTTTTAGGACCTGCCATACCAGCTGTAGGAAGGGTGCAACAACTATATATAAGAGAAATACTATTGAAAATGGAGATGGGCTTTCCGGTAGTGCAAGTGAGAGAGATATTGAAACAAGTGGAAGAGACAACAAGACAACGCACCAAATTTAAATACGTAAGAATCCATTACGAAGTGGATGTGTGAAAAAGATGTTATAAAACAGTACTTTACAACATGTTTTTTAATTTGGGTTATACACTCAGGTAGTTTATCTTTGTACCGATAACCTAAAACAATCTTTTTTACCTTAACTAATAACCAATAATTAACCAAAAGGGAAGAATAGATCAGCTC
>CAYTJC010000193.1:0-4177 GCA_964437875.1 uncultured Dysgonomonadaceae bacterium | reverse complement strand
AACAACATAAACTATTTTCAATAGAGAGTGCACTCATTTTTAGTGTGCTCTTTGTATTTATATTGGCTGCACTACCGCAAAAGCCCCAAGCGCCTCCAAAAATAATTGAGTTGCGTCAAGCTGATGAATTAAGAAAACTAGCCAATAGAGATGTACAGATACTAAAAAACAATGTGATATTCTATCACGAAGGAGCTTTTATGTATTGCGACAGTGCTTACCTCTACGAACAATCTAATAGATTTGAAGCTTTTAGTAATGTAGAGATAGATCAAGGAGATACCATATTTGTATATGGCGACTACTTGAACTACAATGGCGATACAAAATTGGCAGAGCTCAGAAACAACGTAAGGATGGAGGATAAAGAGTCTACCCTCTTCACAGATAGTTTGAACTATGATAGGATGAACAACCTTGGCTACTACTTTGATGGCGGTATGCTTGTGGACGAACAAAACGAACTTACATCGTTTTGGGGGCAATACGACCCAGTAAGCAAACAGGCCTTGTTTAGCGATAGTGTGAAACTAGTCAATAAAGATTACACCATTTTTGCAGACACTCTAAAGTATAATACACAGAGTAAAATTGCAGATATATTAGGCCCATCTACTATTGTGTCTGACAGTGGATATATCGAGACAACACGTGGATGGTACAACACCATTACAGACGACTCGCAGCTACTGGATAGATCTACCGTTTACAGCTCTAACAATGACAAAACACTAACTGGCGACACCATCTATTATAATGGAGCTAGCGGTTTTGGCACAGTTCACGGAAATATGCACCTGCAGGATACAGCTCTTAAAGTGATTTTAAAAGGGAACTATGGATACTACGATGAGAAAACAGAGTTTGCTATGGCTACCGACTCTGCATTTGCAATTGAGTATTCGCAAAAGGACAGTTTGTTTCTTCATGGTGATACACTGACTATGCTTACAGACTCTACTAACAGGGAGGTAAGGGCATTTCATAATGTGCGTTTCTTTCGTAACGATTTTCAAGGAGTATGTGACTCTATGGAGTTTATATCCAAAGACTCTACCCTATACATGTATATAGAGCCAATACTATGGAATGAAAACAATCAAATTGTAGGCGAAGAGATAAATATCTTCTTGAACGATACTACTATAGATAAAGTACACATTAAAAATTATGCTTTCAGCATTCAAGACCGGCTGAAAGACAACCAATATAATCAGCTAAAAGGACGTGATATGTATGCTCATTTCACTGAAGGGGAGTTGCGCTATATACTTGTGGAGGGTGACGCTGAATCGCTCTATTATTTAGAAGAAGACGATGGTACTATTATCGGATTAAACAAAACTCAAAGTGCCTACCTCTCAGCAGACCTTTCTAAAGGCGAACTGCAAAAACTAAAACTTTGGTCTTCTACTACCGCCGAGACAAATCCACTCAGTATATTAAAACCTGAAGAGAAAAAGCTGAAAGATTTTATGTGGTATGACAACATTAGGCCCTTAAATAAGTTCGACATATTTAGAAGACCAAAAAAAGACCCCACGGAACAACGACCAACTCAACGTCGATTTGAACGAGAATAACAACGTGTTGATTTTTTTATTATATTTGTATTCAACCAAAACTAAAAACATAACACTATGTTCTTTTTCTATAACAACAAAAAACCGAGATCATTCAACTATAAGCCCATTCTTTTCAATCCTGACAAAGATGAGTTTAATGAGCGCGTACACAAAGTAAAAAAAGAGATGGGTGTGGTTGAAGATACAGATTATCAGCCAACCATAAAAGGTGAGTTCATTAGAAACACCGAACATCTGAGGCGAAAAGTAAACAAAGAAGGAAGTTCGGGAAAATCAACCTCTAAGCGAAACACAAAACTTGCTATATTTCTTGTAGTACTTATTATTGTTGGCTATCTTTTATATTTCAATTAGGCTCGTCTCCCCACTAGCAATAAAAAAATCAATCTCGTAAATCTTCATTATCTTACATAAAACAACCATTTACTATAATACCCCTTTTTATGAATTGAGAAAACATTGAAAGCCTTTTTCTATTCATTCTCTCTAATAGAAAGCTAGAAGAACAAGTCTCTATTTTATTTGCAAATGTTATTTTAAACTGATCTCAAAACATGCCCGATATAATTCATCTACTGCCTGATTCTATAGCCAACCAAATTGCTGCTGGCGAGGTTATACAGCGCCCTGCATCAGTGGTGAAGGAGTTAGTTGAAAACGCTATTGATGCCAAAGCAACACACATTCAAATCGTGATAAAAGATGCGGGAAGAACCATCATTCAGGTAATTGACAATGGCAAAGGCATGTCTGAGACAGATGCCCGTATGGCTTTTGAGCGACATGCTACATCAAAAATACAACAAGCTACAGATCTTTTTGCACTCACAACAATGGGGTTTAGGGGCGAAGCCCTTCCCTCAATTTCCGCAATAGCACAAGTGGAAATCAAGACTCGCACAAGCGAGAATCAAGTAGGAACACTAATCAGCATATCGGGTTCTAAATTGGAGTCGCAAGAACCTACATCTACACCAGAGGGAACTTGTATAACAGTAAAGAATCTTTTTTTCAATGTCCCTGCTCGACGCAAATTCCTGAAATCTAACGAAACAGAGCGTCGCAATATATTGGTGGAAGTAGAGAGAATTGCTTTAGCACATCCCGATATAGAGATTACTCTGATTGATGACAACGTTACGTTAATGCAGCTCCCAGCAACAGGTTTGCGTCAGAGGATAACACAGCTCATTGCGAAAAATTTAGACCAACAACTCTTGGAGATAGATGTTGACACCACATTGGTGAAAATATTTGGCTATATCACCAAACCTGAATTTGCAAAAAAGCGACGTGCCAATCAATTTTTCTTTGTAAATGGTCGCTTTATGCGCCATCCTTATTTCCACAAAGCTATTTCAGTTGCTTTTGAGAACTTAATACAGCCTACCGATAACCCAAACTATTTTATTTACATACAAGTAGACCCCAACACGATTGATGTAAACATCCACCCAACTAAAACAGAAATAAAGTTTGAAAACGAACAAGCTATTTGGCAAATTCTAATGGTGAGTATCAAAGAATCGTTAGGAAAGTTTAATGCGGTACCCAGCATAGATTTTGATACAGAAGGATCAATCCCAATACCTGTGTTTAATAAAGAAAAGCAAACTCATGCACCACATGTAACTGTGAATCCAAATTACAATCCTTTCAAACATGGCTCTTATGCACGTCCACCAAAAATGAACTGGGAGGAGCTATACAAAGATTTTGAAAAAGATGTGGGATTGGATATTGATGCCGAAGACAATAGTAGCAGACAAGCATCATCACTCCCTTTTTCACAAGAAAAGCATGGTTTACCTGATATGTCTGGAGATATATTTCCTGATTATTATCAGTACAAACAGAAATATATATTTACATCCGTGAAGTCGGGATTGATGATTATTGACCAACGCAGGGCACATATTCGCATCCTCTTCGATAAGTACTTAAAGAGTATTGTGCAAAGAAAAGGAGTTTCGCAACGCGTATTGTTTCCTGAAATGATTGACCTGAGTGCATCTGAAAAAGCAATTTTACCAAGCATCAAAGATGAGCTTGAGGCGCTAGGTTTTGAAATGAGCAATCTAGGAGGGAACACTTTTGCCATACTTGGAGTACCTGCCGAAATAGAAAATCCTGATGTGGTGAAACTCATCAAATCAATGCTAGAAAATATAATAGAAACGGGGCTTGACGTAAAGTCCGAGATTCAAGAAAACTTGGCACTAGCCTTTGCACGTTCTGTGGCTATCAATCATGGCAAGCCTTTGTCGGTAGAGGAAATAACCGACATCGTAAACAAACTATTTGCCTGTCCTACACCCAACTATACACCTGACGGAAAAAAAATCATATCTGTAATTGATGACGAAGATTTAGACAAGAGACTCAAGTAGTATATTGCAGGTAATAAACAAAACCTATTTTAAAACCAACTCATATGAAATACTCATATTGCGGACTCAGTGGTTTACAACTCCCCCTATTATCATTAGGATTGTGGCACAACTTTGGCTTCAACGACAACTACGATGAAGCTAAGAAGATGGTTTGCTTTGCTTTTGAAAAAGGAATCACTCACTTCGATTTGGCCAACA
>CAYTJC010000192.1:0-4178 GCA_964437875.1 uncultured Dysgonomonadaceae bacterium | reverse complement strand
GCTACTTTTCCGTCTTCTATTTCTAAATATACAAATACGTTATTCATAATTAATTGTTTCTATCTTTTATGGGGTAATATAAGTTCTATCCTATGGTGTGATTTTCTATCAACTCTTGCATTAGTTCGTTCATATCTTCGTCGCTATCACTCAGCTTTTTGTTCTCTTTTGCTTGAAAGCTAACGTTTTCTATTCGCTTCACTTTGGTGGGCGAGCCCGACAAACCACACATTGCCACATTGGCATCTACATCAGCTACCCCCCACTCCACAAGGTTTAGATAAGGTCTCTCACTATATATATCTATGTAATCGATATTCTCAGCTTGTCTTTCTGTGATGGTTTTTGCATGTTTATACTTTTGCAATAACTTGGCATTTCTTGGACGACAAGATTGTGCTGAACTATTCACTGTGATGAGTAATGGAAAAGGTGCTTCAACCGTTTCAACACCATTTTCGAGGCGTCGTTTAATTCTAATTTTATCGTTTTCTATCGACACTATATTTTCTGCATAAGTCACTTGGGGTATTCCAAGTTTTTCGGCCACTTGAGGTCCTACTTGTGCAGTATCTCCATCTATGGCTTGGCGACCAGAAATAATGATATCAAAGTCTCCGATTTTTCTTACAGCCATGGACAATGCGTAAGAAGTAGCCAATGTGTCGGCTCCGGCAAAAGCTCTGTCTGTCAACAACACTCCATCATCGGCTACACGAAACAATCCTTCACGAATAACTTCGGCTGCTCGGCCAGGTCCCATGGTTAGTATGGTTATTTTTGAATCTGGATATTTGTCTTTTATCTGTAATGCTTGCTCTAAAGCATTCAAATCTTCTGGATTGAAAATAGCTGGCAATGCTGCTCTATTTACAGTTCCGTCAGCTTTCATAGCATCTTTCCCAACGTTGCGCGTATCGGGAACCTGCTTAGCCAATACAATAATATTAAAACTCATTTTTGTTTGAAGCATAGGTTATTTATTTAAAATATCTTTATAAACTCAACAAAAATACACAAACTATTTTTGTTTGCAAACATTTTAATTATGTTTGTTGTTTAAATAACGGAGGCAGAAAAATATTTTCTTTTGTGAAAATGAAAATCAATGGCCTTTAACATTTTGAATGTAAGACCTAATTTAATATTGCCTGAGAACCATACTTATATTACCTGACTTAATAATAATTCTAGGAAACGAATTTTAACTCCTATGATAAAACTCAACACATTTCTATACTTACTGATTGGAACTTTTATTTTTACTAGCTGCGCTGGCATCAAAACTCTTACAATACAAACGCAAGAGCCGGCACAAGTTACACTGCCAACCAATGTAGGCAAACTCCTGATTGTTGACAATGTCGTGAGCCAACCTGATGACATTGGTCATTTCAGAAAATCGTTGGGTAGTCCCGAGGCAAAAAAAGTATCAGTAACAACAGATAGTTTATCTATTATATTCACAGAAGCACTCACTCAATTTTTAGGTGAGGAGGGTTTCTATGACCTAGTGGAGCTATACAACAAGCCGTTGAGAAACGATAAAGAGTATTGGAAAGAAGAACCCATTACTCCTGAAAAGATGCTAGAATTGAAAAGTCTTAGTGGTGCAGATGCAGTAGTATCTCTTGATAAACTATTGGTGACGAGCGACTGGCAAGATCAGTTTATGCAAGAAGGATATCCTTATTCAAAGGTAAGCGGAAAAATAAATACAACATTACGTATATATATGCCTACTCTAGAAGGGCAAATACCAACAGTACAATATATAGACAGTTTATATTGGGAGGGATTCGATATATCTGATGGGATGGCATATGCTGAGTTTGTTGTGCCTCATGCTGAAGATGCACTCAAAGAACTTGCGGTTTATGCTGCTGATAAAATGACGTATGTGCTCACCCCACATTGGGTAAATCAAGAGCGTTGGTTCTATACTCTGCCTGCATCTAAAATGCGTGAAGCCGAATCCTTTGCCGAACTAGCCAAATGGAATGAAGCCATTGAAAAATGGAGTGTTTTTTATAACTCTACAAAAAATAAAACCGACAAAGCCAAAACAGCAAGCAATATTGCACTAGGCTTCGAAATGCTCGACGACATTGAGGAGGCTTATGACTGGATTGTGATAGCTGAAAAACTATTTGCAGAGTCCACCCCAACTAACTCATTGGAAAGAAAACGAGTAACGATATACAAAACAGAACTGTCACGTCGTTTAGATAATTCTAATAAATTAAATATGCAGCACTGAAAGTAAAAAAAGATATACCTGAAATCTGATAACGGTGTGTAATAGTTGTAGCTATTTACATTTTATCTTTACGAAAAATGAAGATATAAACACTTTTCGTACTGTTTAGTAGTAGATACAATCCATTTTTTTAGAATAAAAAAACAATTTAAAGTGTGTGTATTTAAAAAATGATGTATCTTTGTAGCTGAATCTTCACTTAGGATGTGAGCAGACTTTGCTTTCATTGTTAATATTCAAATTCAAAAATAAACTTTTTTCATAAAACAATTTACTTGATAATCTATCTATAAATAGTTTTGCGAGAAAAGATCAAATACTACGTTACTCTCTTTTTTGTAATCAGATCAATTATTGATTGCTATTGCAAACGTCGAAAAACTTGTCTTTAATCTTTTTTGTCAACAACTTGAAAAGATAGTGGTTTTCTTAAAACTACTAATTATCAAATATCTATATTAACTCCAAATACAATTAAAACTTACTTGATCATTGTATCAACTAACTAACTATCATAAATAATGATTTATAATATCATCGAGCTTAATGAAAAGCTCACAACAGAACTACGTGTTTTAGCAAAATCGATGGGTATTCGAAGACCGGATGCCTATAAAAAAGAAGAATTAATTTATAAAATTCTTGACGAACAAGCCATCGCTGAAACACAAAAGATAAAACCAAGCGGGCCTGAAAAACCAAAAAAAGACGACAGACCAAAACCTCCAGCTAAGAAAAAGGAGGATCAAAAAGCAACACAAAAGAAAGCCCCTGCAAAACAAAACAAACAAGCTGCTCCTACCAGAGTAGATAATAAGCAAGCTAAAGGCAAAGATGAGCAAAAACCAAAAGCTCAACCTGAACCTAAAAAAGCTGATGCACAAAAACCTTCAGCTAAAGAGGCGAATGTACCTCAAGGGAAACAAGATCAAAAAGCAGCAAATAAACCTCCTCACAACGACAAACAACAAAAACCAAAAAAAGAGGAAGCTAAAGCTGATGTTGCTGATAAGAAACAAGAGGAAAAGCAAGACGATAAACCAAAGCAACTTGTATTTCGTTCCAAAAGACAACGTCAACAAGACAATGCCGAGTCACCGCAAATAGATGCTTTGCCACCTGTGGTAGCAGAAGACGAAGAGGTAGCAGAAAAATTTGAGTCGCAAGTTAAGACAGCCAGTGCTTCAAGCGAAAAGGCTTCTATCGAAACGCTCATATCACCAGCACCACTACAGCCAAAACAGCAACCTAAGCAACAACGTCAGAAACAAAACCAACCGCAACAAACACAAAGAGAAAAAACACCAACATTCGAATTTGATGGTATTTTAACTGCATCGGGTGTTTTAGAAATAATAGCAGATGGCTTTGGTTTTTTACGTTCGGCCGACTACAATTATATGTCATCACCCGATGATATATATGTTTCTCAATCACAGATCAGATTGTTTGGATTGAAAACAGGTGATGTGGTAGAAGGTCCAATACGTCCTCCCAAGGAAGGTGAAAAGTTTTTCCCTTTGGTAAAAGTTAACTTGATAAATGGCCGTAATCCTAATGAAGTACGCGACCGTGTACCTTTTGATCACTTGAAACCTCTTTTCCCAGATAGAAAGTTTAATTTAACAAAAGGACACAACGATAATTTATCTTGTCGTGTAGTAGATCTGTTTGCACCTATTGGTTTTGGACAACGTGGACTAATTGTAGCACAACCCAAAACTGGAAAAACAATGCTATTGAAGGATATAGCAAATGCTATTGCCGACAATCATCCAGAAGCATACATGATTATCTTGCTTATAGACGAGCGTCCTGAAGAGGTTACAGATATGGAGCGCAGCGTAAACGCTGAAGTTATTGCTTCTACCTTTGATGAACCTGCAGACAGACATGTTAGAGTTGCAGAAATTGTGCT